>NZ_JBSVXG010000206.1:0-10014 GCF_054070595.1 Pseudomonas sp. SDO55104_S430
ATCGCCGATGGTAGTGTGGGGTTTCCCCATGTGAGAGTAGGTCATCGTCAAGATTGAATTCCAAAACCCCTGTCTGCTAACGCAGACAGGGGTTTTGTCTTTCCGGGCCAGTAAAACGCGTCAAGCAAACAGCTTCGACACATTCCCCATCGCATCATCCGCGAACCCTTGAACGAATTCCTTGAACCCACCTTCGGCATCGCCCTGCGCAGGCTCGGCAATGATGCTCCAGGTCGCAATGCAAATACCTGAACTCAAAGGCTCAACCCGCATCGCCGCCCAAAGATTAGCCACCCCCAGCGTGTTGTAGATCGTGGTCCACGTCATACACATAGCCGTGTCATCGCGAGAGTTGAGTTGCTCCACCACCAGATTGCCGTCCTTGAAGAACTTCTTGCGAAGGGACGACACGCCATCCCCCGTCATCTCGATATGCGACAGCGCCGGGATGAATCGCTCGAATCCGGCAAAATTGCCGACCACCGCCCACACCTGCGCAGCATCGGCCGCAACCTCCACCGAAGAAACCACATGGCAGCCTTGAGGGTT
This sequence comes from Pseudomonas sp. SDO55104_S430, assembly GCF_054070595.1. Taxonomy (NCBI): domain Bacteria; kingdom Pseudomonadati; phylum Pseudomonadota; class Gammaproteobacteria; order Pseudomonadales; family Pseudomonadaceae; genus Pseudomonas; species Pseudomonas sp. SDO55104_S430. The sequence continues at coordinate 550 of NZ_JBSVXG010000206.1, forward strand.
TTTGATCAGCGTATCGGGTTTCAGATTGATCATGGTTTTGCTCCATTTCCTGGTTGTGATGAATCAGATGAAATTGATTTCCTTGAGGTACTCGCAGCCACGGCGCAGCAGCGCCGCTGACTTCTCCGGATAACGCGCACCCATCTGCCGCACACCGGCCTGGGCGTTGTCGTGGCCAATCATCGAGATGTCGCCGATGTCTTCCTCGAAGCCGTTGAGATAAAACCCAAGCACCCCGAACAACGCGTTATCGCTATCGACCCGGCCCAACTGCTGCTGCCAGTCGGCGACGCTGACCAAAGAGAATTCCCGGCCGCTCTCACGAAAGGACGCCACGTAACTGTCCCAACTCAACGGCTCGGGGTTGTGCAGGTTGAACACCGCTTTTTCCGGCTGATAGCGGCTGGCATGAAAGGCGATGAAGCGGGCGAGAAAATCCACCGGCATCAAATCGAAATTGAGCGCGAACTCCGGCACCTGGCCGAGCTGAATCGACCCCTTGAGCATCAGCATCAAGCGATTCTTGTGGGGCTGACACACGCCCGTGAGGCTGTTGAAACTGATATTGCCGGGGCGATAGAGATTGACCCACACACCGAGCGCACGAGCCCGCTCCAGAATCCGCTCCCCCACCCACTTGGACAGGTTGTAACCATTCTTGATGTAGATCGGCGGAGTCTGCGCGGCAGGCAACTCAAGCACCCGACCCTCGCTGGTAATCGTGCTGGACGCCGAGAGCGTCGAGACGAAATTGAAGATCTTCTTGCTGCGCCCTTCACACAGTCGCAGGCACTCGAAAATCGGCTCGACGTTGTCCCGAGCCAGCGACTCGTAATCGAGCACGTGGTTGACGTTGGCCGCGTTGTGCACCAGCGCGCCGAACTCCTGATCCAGCCGTTCGTAAACCGCCTGTGAGAGCCCCAAGGAAGGCTGCGTGATATCTGCCGCGTAAACCCTCACCCGACTCAGGTCCAGGTGCTCCAGGCGGTTCTCCCGCAGCGCCACAGTGAAACGTTCTGCAGCCGACTGCCCACCACCGTCGCGGACGAGGCAAGCTACCTCGCTCGCTCCCCACGCCAACAACGCTTCGACGATATGCACCCCGACAAAACTGTTGGCACCGGTCACGATCACCTTGTGCACATCGCCCATTTGCCCGACAGGTAACGGCTGCACCGCAAGCTCACGGGAGGCGTCGGCCAGGGCCCGTTCGCTCAGCACCTCTTCGCTACCGGAACCACGAACCAGCGTCGCCAGCTTCGCGATCGTAGGAAGCTCGATGAACCGGTTGATCGAAATGCTGCGCCCGAATTCCTCACGCAAACGCAGCAACATTCGCGACAGCAGGATCGAATGGCCGCCAAGATTGAAAAAGCTTTCATCGGTCGAAATATCGCTCGCCGGCAGGTCCAACAAGTCAGCCCAGATCTCCAGCAAACGCGCTTCATCGGCGCTGGCCGGCAGACGTCGCGCCACCAGCTCACTGACACTCACTGGCAGCTCCAGCAGCGCCTTGCGATCAACCTTGCCGTTACTTGCATAGGGCATGCACGCAAGCTCGGTCCACGCAACGGGCCGCATGTAGTCCGGCAAACAATCGGTGGCATGTGCCTTCAGCGTTTCCAGAGCAACACCAGGCTGAGGCTGTGCAAGGAAGGCCAGAATCCGTCGCTGACTGTCGATCACCACCGCCACCTGACGATACAACCCGGCGTCCCGCAGGCAGCGCTCAATCTCCTCCGGCTCGACCCGAAACCCGCGAATCTTCACCTGATTGTCCCGCCGCCCACACAACTCGATCCCGCCAGCAGTCCACCTCGCCATATCCCCCGTGCGATAAACACGAAGGCTTCGTCCATCCGGTAGATTCAGGTCCAAATAGCGCGAAGAGGTCTGCTGCGGATTGTTCAGATACCCCAGGCACACCCCGGGCCCGACGATGTACAACTCGCCGACCGTCTGCTCGATCACCGGCTGCATATCCTCATCGAGAATCAGCACCTGGCTGTTGGCGATCGGCTCACCCAAACACCGATTGTGATCGCCCGCCTGCAATCGACGCGCTGTGATCAGCACCGTGGCTTCAGTAGGCCCATAGAGGTTGTAAAGCTTGCCCTGGCGGCTCAGTTGCTCGATAACCCAAGGCTCGCAGACATCGCCCCCGGTCATCACATGCTCGAGTTCACGCAGCTGCTCCAGCGGCAGGATGCTCAGCAGTGCCGGTGGCAAGAATGCGTGGCTCAGCCGATGCTGGCGGATCAGCTCCACCAGTTGCAGCGGGTCGCGACGCTGATCGTCGTCGGGCACGATCAGCTCGGCGCCTTGCAGCAGGGTCGGGAAGATATCGATCAGCGATGAGTCGAAACTCAGCGAAGAAAACTGCAGTACCCGACTTTGCTCGCTCAACTGCACGTAGTCGGCGTACCACGCTGTGAAGTGCGCGAGGTTGGTCTGGCTGAGCAGCACGCCTTTGGGGTGGCCGGTGGTGCCCGAGGTGTAGAGCGCCATGCACGGCGCGTCGAGATCGAGACGACGGCGCATCAGCGGTTGATCGAGACTCACCCCTTCGGCATCGATAGCGGTGATGTCCAGCCCCGGCATATCAATCGCCAGCGGATGCTGTCCGTCATGCAGCAGCAACACCGCGCCGGCGTTCGACAGAATGTATTGCTGACGTTGCAGCGGATGGCTCGGCTCCAGCGGCAGGTACACCGCGCCGCACCCCAGCACCGCCAGGATCCCCGCATACAGCGCACTGCATTTTGGCAGACAGATGCCCACCACCGGCGGTCCTTCCAGAGAGTCAAGCAACGGCTGCAAACGCTGCTGTATCGCACAACTCAATGCATGCAATTGGCGATAGTCCAACACGCTTCCCCCAACATTCAGCGCCGGTCGCCGGGCAGACTGAATGAAACGCTGCTCAAGCCGCTCGATCATCGGTATCTGAGCAATGGCCAGCAGCCGGGGATCAGCCGTCGCGTTGAGCCGATGGACGAAGGCCAGGCTGTCCAGAAACAGCAGATTCTCAACCGATTCGAAGTGAGGACAAACCGCAGATTCGGCGAGCCTGAAATATTCGGCGTCCCGCGAGTAGCGACTCACCAGCAAACTCACCTGATCCACCAGTTCCGCCAGAGCCCTCAAGCGCAGCGCCTGACCGTTGCCCGAAGGCTCATCGGCCATCGGCACTCGACTCAACCATCTGGAATCGACTGCGCATAAAAGATCCAGCGAGGGCAAGCCCGAGGCACCGGCCAGACCAACGCCCACTTGCAGCGTCAGGCGCGGTGCATCAATGGACACCTGCCAGTCGAGGCTCAAGTCATCGATCAGCAGATCCGCCCCAAGCGGCACAGACCCATCGAGCGATTTCAAGCTTGTCAGCGCATGTCCATGTTGTTCCAGTTCCAGCCCCAGGTCGGTCAAGGCCTGGCTTCGTCCAATCAGCAGAATGTCGAGACGTCTCATGGTGTACTCCTCGTCAGATCAGGTAGTCGCTCAAGGCGCTTTGCACGCACGACGAATCGAGCAGTGAACTGCTGCGCAGGAACCGCACGATGTTGGCCACCAGCGGGTGATGGCGATTGATCGGGTAGGCCAGTCCGGACGCCTCGCTCCTCAAGGCTAGGCGCGCGGCATCGCTGATCGGCAAGGCCTCGATCAGGCGCAGGTCGAAGGACTTCTGGATGTCGTTGGTCAGGTAATGGCCGATGAACACCGGCAGGATCTGTGCGATGCACTGGCGGTCTGCTTCGCTCGCGGTGTGCCAGTAGATGCGCACCATCCGCGTCCAGAAACCGGAGTGCCGGCCTTCGTCGAGCAAGTGATCGGCCATCAGCCCCTTGATCGATTGCTTGACCGTGTCGTCCTTGGCGAACGCCGCGACGTCGCCGGTCACGGTGTTCTCGGCAATGGCCACGCAGATCAACTCCACCGCGCTGCGCAGGTGCATCGGTGCCAGAGCGATGGCCGCCGGGATCGCCCGGCTCAGTTCGATTTCATCCGGCAGCTCGATGGGTGCGATGCCGGTCATGGCGACCGTCTGCTGCATGAAGTCCATGGCCACCAGCGCGTGGTAATCCTCGTCGATGACCACGGTCATGGCGTCGTAGCGGCAGGCGAACGGGAAGGCCAGGTCGAAGCGGTTCTTGGCGATGCTGCGGGCGGTCTTGTCGACGATCTCGGTTTCGAAAATCACCACATCGTTGATGAATTTGTACAGCGTCTGCACCAGCGCGAAATCCCGTTGCCCGGGACACTCGCGCAGGAAGGTTTCACTCAGCACCAGCGGCTGGCGGCTCAAGGGGTAGATCAGCTTGTCGTCGTTCTCCAGCACACGGCGCGGGCGGGTGCGGATGGTGGCGCGGCTCTCCCAGGTGTCGGCGAACGACAGGTAGTCGGCGGCGTTCATGCGTTCACCTCCACCAGCGCTTCGCTCATGCTCAGGCGCAGGCCGTCCCACAGCGCAATGCGGCTTTCCACCGCGGCGAGCGCGCTGGCGTACACCTCCTGTTCTCGTTGCGGATCGCCATCGACCAGGCGTGCGAGAAGTTTTTCCGCGGCGGGGCCGTGGTCCTCGGAGTCGACTTCGATGTGTCGCTCCAGGTAATAGCGAAAGGTCGGGGCCTGTTCGATGCCGATGCCCCAGTCATCGAGAATGCGCTGGAACATCTGCGGTATCACGCTCTCGCGACCATGCAGGAACGCCGCCGCAACACTGTGGCCGGGCGCATGCAGCGCGGTGTGCAGGGTATGGCGCACGAAGCGCGCCGCAGCCGGGTCGACCTCGACGCTCTGCAGCGCCACGTCATAGCTCACGCCTTCCTGTTGCAAGGCCACGAAGCGCTCGACGGCGGCAGTACAGGCGCCGACTTCGCGCATGGCATCCAGATACAACTCGAAATGGCTGTAGTGCCCCTGGGTCGGACGGTCATCGGACTCTTCCCCCAGCACGATTTCATTGATCAACCGCGCCGCCTGAGGATCACGCGGTGGAAGCCAGGGCAGGCGGGTACAGGTCAGCTCCTGCTGCAGGCGTTTGGTCAGTGACATGAAGTCCCACACGGCGAAGACATGGCTTTCCATGAAGCGCTGCAATATCGACAGTGAATTGATTTCGGAGAAAATCGGGTGCGAACTTAGTTCGGCTTTCCTTTGTTCCAGAAGTTCTTTGGTGGCGTTCATGGATAATCCCTTCAATGATCGGAAGTTGTGTTCGGCTATTGGCAGTCGGTAGTTCAACATTTTCTACTGGCGAACAAATGCCCCGGCAGGACTAAGGTCTGCAAGTTCTGGTCATGTGTTTACAAACCGCAGCTATGGGCGGCGATGGAAAAGCTAGTACATAAAAACAGTGTCGGGCAAGTTATTTTGTTGTTATTTGAAGTTATAACTTTTTCAGGTGCGATAAGTTTCAATAAGACTTTTTATTAAAGTTTTATTTGGGCGTAGTTGCTCCTTCCAACTTATATAAGTCGAAATTTTCATAAAGAGTGAATGCCTCACTCGAAGCAACTTTCCATTGGACTTTTTTGAAGTGATTTGAAGGGGTGAAAGTGAGCCGAAGGTGAGGTCGACGCTCTCCTGTCCCGGGGCAAGACTCCTTCCGTTGGTTCCTGTTGCGGGGGCTGCGTCACTACAGCAGGCGTTGCCCGTTCATGGCTCGTTGCCGACCCAGGAATCAGCGTAATTCAACGCAGGGGCGATCACCGAGACATACGAGTCGGTGATGGCTGAAGAGGGCGGGAAAGTGTGTGCGGATGGTTCTGACAAAGCATGCCTGCGATAGCGGCACCAGTGCGCTATCGCAGGATGGGAAATGCTTACCTCTGAGCTTTCTTGCTCTGCGCCTCAGGACTGTCGAGGTAGCGGGTAATGGCCTCGACGCCCCGGTTGAGGTGATGCTCAAGCAATTCCACGGAAGCGGCGACGTCGCGATTTTCGGCGGCATGCAGCAGGGCGCGGTGGTCTTCCTGGGACAGCTTGCCCAGCCCCATGGCCTCCAGATTGAAACGCAGGAAGCGTTCCTCCTCGTTCAACCCATCCTCGACCAGCCGCAAGAGGCGCTTGTTGGGTGCCTTGCAGTACAGCGACATGTGGAAAAGACGGTTGAGCCGGCCGATTTCGGTGTAGTCGTGTTCGGTTTCCAGCTCGTCGATATAGCGCGCGGCCTGTTCCAGATCAGCGGTTTCGAGCAACGGGATCGACAGGCGCAGCGCTTCGGACTCCAGCAGGATGCGCAGCGCATAGGTTTCCACGGCGTCGCCCTGAACCAGCGGCGCGACCACCGCGCCTTTGTGGGCGACCACGTTGAGCAGCGCCTGGGCTTCGAGCTGGCGCAAGGCTTCGCGCACGGGCATGCGGCTGACCCCGAACAGATCGGCCAGATCCTGTTGGCGCAGGGCGATGCCGCAAGGCAGGCGACCATCCAGAATCGCCGCACGCAAGGTCTCTTCAATGATGGAACGAGCCAGGTGCGCCGGAATCGGCCCGTTGACCTTGATACTGCTGAGAGGGTTGGGCTTATGTGTCACTACAACGCACCCTGATTGGCTGATTTAATTTTGGATCCAATTGACACTAGTAACCGCCAGGCGGCTTGTCAAACGCACGACATCGAGGCTTTTCCCAAGTCTAGTCCGCCTCGGGTGATCTCACCGTGCCATTGTTTTTTTAAGGGCTAACCTACACCATCAACCGACTTCCACCTGCCGCTCCAGAGTGCCCTGCATTGGTTTTACCTTTCCCCAAATCCCGGATATTGCGAGGGCTGTGCGGCGCCTTGCTGCTCGCCGGCATCATGCAGGGCGCTGTGCACGCCGACTGGGACTTTTCCCAGATCAGCCGTCGGGCGCAGGCATTGTACGGACCTTTGGGCGAAGGTCAGAAACGTATTGATGATTGGCAACAGTTGCTCGCTACGCAGAAGTCCATCGGCGAACTGGAGCAGCTCAATCTGGTCAACCGTTTCTTCAACCAGCGCATGCGCTACGTCGAGGACATCGACCTCTGGCATCAGGTCGATTACTGGGAAACGCCGGTCGAAGCCCTGTGGAAAGGCGCAGGTGATTGCGAAGACTACGCTATTGCCAAGTATTTCAGCCTGCGGCACCTCGGGGTGGCCAGTGACAAGTTGCGCATCACCTACGTAAAGGCCTTGCGCCTGAATCGCGCGCACATGGTGCTGACCTATTACGCACAGCCGGACGCCATGCCGCTGGTGCTCGACAGCCTGACAGACAGTATTCAACCGGCCAGCCAACGAACGGATCTGCTGCCGGTCTACTCTTTCAATGCGGAAGGGTTGTGGTTGCCGGGTACCAAGGGTAACCAGAAGGTCAGTGACACCAAGCGCCTGTCCCGTTGGCAGGATCTGCTGAAGAGAATGCAGGCCGAAGGATTTCCGGTCGAGACCACTCACTAGGAGCTGCCCACAGATGTCCTTGTTCAAACAGCTATTGATCGCAATCTGTCTGTTCCTGGTCGTCGCCTTCACCGGCAGCTTCATGGTCAGCCTGGAAAGCTCACGCACCCAATACGTCAACCAGTTGCGCTCCCACGCACAGGACGCCGCGACCGCGTTGGCGCTGTCGCTCACGCCAAACATCGACGACCCGGCGATGACCGAATTGCTGGTCAGTTCGATCTTCGACAGTGGGTACTATGCGAGCATCCGCGTGATCAATCTGTCCGACGGCAAGACGCTGGTGGAACGCAGCGGCATCCCGGTCGATACCCGTGTGCCACAGTGGTTCGTCAAGCTGATCGGCCTGGAGCCGGCCGGCGGCGATGCGATTGTCAGCCGCGGTTGGGAGCAGGCGGCGCGGGTCGAGGTGGTCAGCCATCCGATGTTCGCCCTGGCCAAGCTGTGGCAAAGCGCCTTGGGCAGTCTGGCGTGGTTGCTGCTCTGCGGCGTGGTCAGCGCAATATTGGGCGCGCTGCTGTTGCGTCGACAATTGAAGCCGCTCGACTACATGGTGCAGCAGTCCCACGCCATCGCCCGCCGCGAATTCCTCAGCCTGCCGCAACTGCCGCGCACGCCGGAATTGCGCCGCGTGGTGCAAGCCATGAACCAGATGGTCGAGAAGCTCAAGGCGCTGTTCCAGGAGCAGGCCGAACGCAGTGAAAAACTGCGGACCGAGTCCTATCAGGACAATCTGACCGGGCTGGCCAACCGGCGCTATTTCGAGATGCAATTGAACGCGCGGGTGAGTAACCCGGAGCAAGCCAGTTCTGGTTACCTGTTGTTGCTGCGGGTGCAGGATCTGGCCGGCCTCAACCAGCGTCTGGGTGGTCAGCGCACGGACGAACTGCTGACGGCGGTGGGTGAGCAGTTGTCCCGCGAATGCGCTCGCTATCCCGAAACGCAAAATCTGGTGACACGCATCCGCGGCGGCGAGTTCGCGGTGCTGGCGCCGGGGATGATGCGCGAAGAAGCGCTGCAACTGGCGCAACACCTCGACATCGCCCTGGCCAGCCTGCACGCGACCGGCGCCACCGACGTGGCCTCGGTTGCCGCCATTGGCCTGGCGCCCTTCGTTCATGGCGACACACCGCAAGCGGTACTCGGCCTGGCGGATCAGGCGCTGGCGCAGGCTGAAAGTCAGGGGGATTCGCGTTGGGTTTGCGTGGATCATAGCGCTTTGGTCGACGTCGGCGATGACCAGCATGCCTGGCACAGCTTGCTTGACCTGGCGCTTGAGCAGCGGCGATTCCGTTTGTATTTCCAACCGGTCGTGGCCAGTCAGGACACCCAGCTGGTGCTGCACTACAAAGTGCTGTCACGGCTGATCGATGATCAGGGCCAGAGCGTGGCCGCCGGGCGTTTCCTGCCGTGGCTGCAGCGCTTCGGCTGGACGGCGCGGCTCGATCGTCTGATGTTGGAGCTGGTGCTGGAGCAAATGGACGATCACGAAGAGTCGCTGGCGCTGAACCTGTCGTCCGCCTCCCTGGAAGATCCACAGGCGTTGAGCGCGCTTCTCGAATTGCTGCGCTCGCACTCCAATTTTGGACCACGCCTGACCCTGGAAATCGGTGAAGAACAATTGCCCGAACAAGCCATGCTCGAAGACCTCACGCGACGTCTGCGAAGCCTTGGCTTCTCCCTCAGCCTGCAGCACTTCGGCGGACGCTTCAGCATGATCGGCAACCTGGCGCGGCTGGGTCTTGCGTACCTGAAGATCGACGGCAGCTACATCCGCGCGATCGATCAGGAGAGCGACAAGCGCCTGTTCATCGAAGCGATCCAGCGCGCGGCCCACAGCATCGATTTGCCGCTGATTGCCGAACAGGTTGAGACCGAGGGTGAGTTGACGGTGATTCGCGAGATGGGGGTGTATGGGGTTCAGGGGCGGTTGGTGGGTGAGCCCAAACCTTGGGAGTAAAGCTTGGAAGTGATGTCGTCAGGGAATCCGTCTTCGCGGGCAAGCCTCGCTCCTACAGGGGCAATGCGTTCCGAATGTA
>NZ_JBSVXG010000207.1:0-9946 GCF_054070595.1 Pseudomonas sp. SDO55104_S430
AGACGACTCATGTATCGGCTGGCACGACGCCTTCGCGAGCAAGCCCGCTCCCACAGTTACAAAGTTGTGTCAGGAAGGATCTGCGCCCAGCACCACATTCAACGCACTCCGCGCATCATCCAGCTGCACCAGCGTCGCATGTCGCGCACCCAGGGCATCGCGGTTTTCGATGGCCGTGAGAATCGCCTTGTGCCGTGGCAACGCCAGTTCATGCAGGTTCGGCCGCTGGTTGGAGTGTTTCAATGCTTCGGCGATTGCCACCGAGAGCATGTTGCACAGGTTGGCCAGCAGGTCGTTGTGGGTGGCGTCGGCGATGCGGCTGTGGAAGTCCAGGTCCGGTTGCAGCAGGGCTTCGGGGGTCGGGGCGGCTTCCATGCGTTGGTAGGCTTCGCCGATGGAGGCGATGTCCGCGTCGGTGGCGAATTGTGCGGCCAGGGCGGCGGCGGCGGGTTCGATGATGCTGCGCACACTGGTCAGCAGGTCGAAGAATTCATTTTGCGGGCTGCTTTGCATCAGCCAGTGCAGCACATCCGGGTCAAGCATGTGCCAGTCCTTGCGCGGCTTGACCACGGTGCCCACTCGCGGACGCGAGTACACCAGGCCCTTGGCGACCAGCACCCGGGTCGCTTCCCGCAGCACCGGCCGGCTGACGGCATATTCCTCGCACAACAGGGCTTCGGCCGGCAGTTTGTCGTCCGGCAGGAAGCGTCCGGAGACGATGTGCATGCCCAGTTCCTGAACGATGCGCGAATGCATGCTTTTGCGGTCGGAGGGTTTGCGGTAATCCATGGGGAACGGGGCGGTCCTGTGCACTTGGGGATGTCGGGCATGATAGCAGGCACGACGCAAACTTGAGCTGGGCACCAATCAAATGGGGGAGCGGGCTTGCTCGAGAAAGCGTTGTACCGTCCAACATCGATGTCGTCTGACACACCGTCTTCGCGAGCAAGCCCGCTCCCACAGGGGTACAGCGTTATTAGTGGGAATGACGCGGCACTTCAGCCCCGCGGCAGCCAACCAGGAAGTCGAAGTCGCAGCCCTGATCCGCCTGCATCACATGGTCGATGTACAGCTGGCGATAACCACCCACCAGCAGCTGTTGCGGCGGTTGCAGATCCGCCATGCGCGCTGCCAGCTCTGCATCCGGAATGTCCAGATGCAGACGACCGCTGGCGCAATCCAGTTCGATCCAGTCGCCTTCCTTCACCGTCGCCAGAGGCCCGCCAGCCGCCGCTTCCGGCGCCACGTGCAAGACAACGGTGCCGTAGGCCGTGCCGCTCATGCGCGCATCGGAAATGCGCACCATGTCTGTCACGCCCTGGGCCAGCAGCTTGGCCGGCAGGCCCATGTTGCCGACTTCGGCCATGCCCGGATAACCCTTCGGACCGCAGTTCTTCATCACCAGGATCGAGCTGGCATCCACTTCCAGTTCCGGATCGTTGATCCGGGCTTTGTACATGTCGAAGTTCTCGAAGACCACCGCACGGCCGCGATGCTGCATCAGCTCCGGCGTGGCGGCGGACGGCTTGAGAACCGCACCCAGTGGCGCCAGGTTGCCGCGCAAGACGCAGATCCCGCCGTCGGCGCGGATCGGGTTGTCGAGGGTGCGGATCACTTCGTCTTCGCCATAGATCGGCGCGTCCTTGGTGTTCTCGCCGATGGACTTGCCATTGACGGTCAGGGCGTTCGGGTTGGGGATCAGGTTGGCTTCGCCGAGACGTCGCAGCACCGCCGGAAGGCCACCGGCATAGTAAAACTCTTCCATCAGGAAGCGACCCGACGGTTGCAGGTCGACGATGGTCGGCATGCCGCGACCCATGCGGCTCCAGTCGTCCAGATCCAGATCCACGCCGATGCGCCCGGCGATAGCCTTGAGGTGGATCACCGCGTTGGTCGAACCACCGATGGCGGCGTTGACGCGGATAGCGTTTTCGAAGGCTTCCTTGGTCAGGATCTTCGACAGCTTCAGGTCTTCGCGAACCATCTCTACCGCGCGCATGCCGGACATGTGCGCCAGCACGTAGCGACGGGCATCGACCGCAGGAATCGCCGCGTTGTGGGGCAGGGAAGTGCCCAACGCTTCGGCCATGCAGGCCATGGTCGAGGCGGTGCCCATGGTGTTGCAGGTGCCGGCTGAACGGGACATGCCGCCCTCGGCCGCGAGGAAGTCGTCAATGGTAATGGTGCCGGCCTTGACCTGTTCGCTGAGCTGCCAGACCACGGTGCCCGAACCGATGTCCTTGCCCTTGTGCTTGCCGTTGAGCATCGGCCCGCCGGTCACCACGATGGCCGGAACGTCGCAACTGGCTGCACCCATCAGCAAAGCCGGGGTGGTCTTGTCGCAACCGGTGAGCAGCACTACGCCATCGATAGGGTTGCCACGAATTGCTTCTTCGACGTCCATGCTCGCCAGGTTGCGGGTGAGCATGGCAGTCGGGCGCAGGTTGGATTCGCCGTTGGAGAACACCGGGAATTCCACCGGAAAACCGCCGGCTTCGATCACGCCGCGTTTGACGTGCTCGGCGATCTGACGGAAATGCGCGTTGCAAGGGGTCAGTTCCGACCAGGTATTGCAGATGCCGATGATTGGCTTGCCTTGGAACTGATGGTCAGCGATGCCCTGATTCTTCATCCAGCTGCGGTACATGAAGCCGTTCTTGTCGGCGGTGCCAAACCATTGGGCGGAACGCAGGGTGGGTTTCTTATCAGACATGATCGACTCTCTTATTGTATGACTATATTGTTCAAGCTGAAGCGTAACATAAGCTCAATTTGCTCGGTTTGGAAGTGTTGTTGAGTAAATAGTATTACTATATAGTCGTTTTCAGCGGAGGGATGGCCCTGACGGTTTGCCGTGAGAGGCGTCCCCCGAGGTTTTATAAAAACAACAATCGGAGACCGAGCTCATGAGCCAGGAACTGCGGCTTATTCGCCGCATCACGCTGAAACTGATTCCCTTCCTGATCCTGCTGTACCTGATCGCCTACGTGGACCGATCTGCCGTGGGCTTCGCCAAGCTGCACATGGGCGCCGACATCGGTCTGGGTGATGCGGCTTACGGCTTGGGTGCAGGGCTGTTCTTCATTGGTTACTTCCTGCTGGAGATCCCCAGCAACCTGATGCTCGACCGCTTCGGCGCCCGGCGCTGGTTCGCGCGGATCATGGTCACCTGGGGCGCCATCACCATCGGCATGGCCTTTGTCCAGGGGCCGAACAGCTTCTATCTGATGCGCTTTCTGCTCGGCGCGGCGGAAGCCGGCTTCTTCCCCGGTGTTCTGTATTACATCACCCAATGGTTCCCGGTTCGCCATCGCGGCAAGATCCTCGGCCTGTTCATCCTGTCCCAGCCGATCGCGATGATGATCACCGGGCCCGTGGCCGGCGGCCTGCTCGGCATGGACGGCGTACTGGGTCTGCACGGCTGGCAGTGGCTGTTCATCGTCATCGGCGCCCCGGCGATCCTGCTGACCTGGCCGGTGCTGCGCTGGTTGCCGGATGGCCCGCAACAGGTGAAGTGGATGGACCAGGCCGAGAAGGACTGGCTGACCGGCGAGTTGCAAAAGGACCTGCAGGAGTACGGCCAAACCAAGCACGGCAATCCGCTGCACGCCCTGAAAGACAAACGCGTGTTGCTGCTGGCGCTGTTCTACCTGCCGGTGACCCTGAGCATCTATGGCCTGGGCCTGTGGTTGCCGACCCTGATCAAGCAGTTCGGCGGCAGCGATCTGGTGACCGGGTTCGTGTCATCGGTGCCGTACATCTTCGGGATCGTCGGGCTGCTGATCATCCCGCGCAGTTCCGACCGTTTGAATGATCGCTATGGCCATCTGGCAGCGCTCTATGTGCTCGGTGCCCTGGGTCTGTTCTTCAGCGCCTGGCTGTCGGTGCCGGCGCTGCAACTGGCGGCCCTGTGCCTGGTGGCGTTCTCGCTGTTTTCCTGCACGGCGGTGTTCTGGACCTTGCCTGGTCGTTTCTTCGCCGGCGCCAGCGCGGCGGCGGGGATCGCCCTGATCAACTCGGTGGGCAACCTGGGCGGCTACATCGGCCCGTTCGTGATCGGCGCGCTCAAGGAGTACACCGGCAACCTGGCTTCGGGGCTGTACTTCCTGTCCTGCGTGATGGTGTTCGGCCTGATTCTGACGGGCGTGGTGTATCGCAAGCTGGAAAAGAAGCATGTGTTGCCGGTGGATGAGTTTGCGGCCAGTGCTCGGGGTGCGACGCGTACTTAAGGCCAACAAAAATCAAAGGTGGGAGCGGCGGTGCGACGATTCGACTTGCTCGCGAAGGCGTCGGTACATCCAACATATTCGGTGACTGACACTCCGTCTTCGCGGGCAAGCCCGCTCCCACAAGGGTTCTGCAGTGTTCTGAAGAATTGTTGAAGGAGAAACTTCATGCGTTTGGTTCAATTCGAATTGAGTAACGGCGAACGCCGTGTCGGCGTGGTCGAGGGGGCGCAGGTCCTGGAAGTTCGCGAGGCGAAGACGGTTCGCGACTTGGCCTTGGCGGCCATTGAGGCGGGGATCAATCTCGAGCAACAGGTCCAGGCCCTGGGCCTGGGCTCCAGCCACGACTACGCCGAGCTGCTGGCGCAACTGCGCATCCTGCCGCCGCTGGATCATCCGGACCCGGCGCACATGCTGGTCAGCGGTACCGGCCTGACCCACCTGGGCAGCGCCTCGGCACGGGACAAGATGCACCAGCAGGCCGGCGACGAAGCGGCGATGACCGACACCATGCGCATCTTCAAATGGGGCGTGGAGGGCGGCAAGCCGGCGCAAGGGCAGGCCGGTGTGCAACCGGAGTGGTTCTACAAGGGCGATGGCAGCATCGTCGTGCGCCCGGGTCAGCCATTCCCGCTGCCGCCGTTCGCCGAAGATGCCGGTGAAGAGCCGGAGCTGAGCGGCCTTTATGTCATCGGTCAAGACGGCAAGCCGTATCGCCTGGGTTTCGCCGTGGGCAACGAGTTTTCCGATCACGTCATGGAGCGCAAGAACTACCTGTACCTGGCCCATTCCAAGTTGCGCAGTTGCAGCTACGGCCCAGAGCTGCGGGTCGGCGAATTGCCCCAGCACCTGGCCGGCACCAGCCGGATCCTGCGCGACGGCGAAGTGCTGTGGCAGAACGAGTTCCTCAGCGGCGAAGCCAACATGTGCCACAGCCTGGCGAACCTGGAATTCCACCACTTCAAATACAGCCAGTTCCTGCGTCCGGGGGATGTGCACATTCACTTCTTCGGCACCGCGACCCTGTCTTTCGCCGACGGCATTCGCACACAGCCGGGCGACGTGTTCGAGATCAGCCAGGCCGAGTTCGGCGCACCGTTGATCAATGGCATCGAGCCGGTAGAGTCGGCGTTCGAACCCGGCACCATTGGCACATTGTAAGGAGCAATACATGACCCAGATTCTTGGTCACAACTACATCGGCGGCCAGCGCAGCGCATCAGGCAGTATCAAGCTGCAAAGCATCGATGCCGAGACCGGCGAAGCGCTGCCCCATGATTTCATTCAGGCCACGGCCGAAGAAGTCGATGCCGCCGCCAAGGCTGCAGCTGCGGCGTACCCAGCCTATCGCGGCCTGAGCGCCGAACGCCGGGCGCAGTTCTTGGACGCGATCGCCAATGAACTCGATGCCCTGGGCGATGACTTTGTAAGTGTGGTGTGCCGCGAAACCGCCTTGCCCGCGGCGCGGATCATCGGTGAGCGCGGGCGTACCAGCGGCCAGATGCGTCTGTTCGCCAGCGTGCTGCGCCGTGGCGATTTTTACGGCGCGCGCATCGACCGCGCGTTGCCCGAGCGTCAGCCGCTGCCGCGTCCGGACCTGCGCCAGTACCGCATCGGCCTCGGCCCGGTGGCGGTGTTCGGCGCGAGCAATTTCCCCCTGGCATTTTCCACCGCCGGCGGCGACACCGCTGCCGCCCTGGCTGCCGGTTGCCCGGTGGTGTTCAAGGCCCACAGCGGTCACATGGCCACAGCCGAGCAGGTTGCCGATGCGATTATCCGCGCGGCGGAAAAAACCTCGATGCCCGAACGTGTGTTCAACATGATCTACGGCGGCGGGGTCGGTGAACTGCTGGTCAAGCATCCGGCGATCCAGGCCGTGGGTTTCACCGGTTCGCTCAAGGGCGGTCGCGCATTGTGCGACATGGCCGCGGCGCGTCCGCAACCAATCCCGGTGTTCGCCGAAATGTCGAGCATCAACCCGGTGATCGTGCTGCCCCAGGCCTTGCAGGAGCGCACGGAAACCATCGCCCGTGGCCTGTCGGCTTCGGTGGTTCAGGGCTGCGGCCAGTTCTGCACCAACCCTGGCCTGGTGATCGGCATTCGTTCGCCGCAGTTCAGCGCGTTCCTTGCGCAATTGGCGGACATGATGGCTGACCAGCCGGCGCAAACCATGCTCAACGCCGGCACCCTGAGCAGCTACGGCAAGGGCTTGCAGAAGTTGCTGGATCATCCGCGCATCGAACATCTGGCCGGTCAGCCGCAGCAAGGTCGTCAGGCGCAGCCGCAACTGTTCAAGGCCGATGTCAGCCTGTTGATCGACGGCGACGAGGTGCTGCAAGAGGAAGTGTTCGGCCCGGCCACGGTGGTGGTGGAAGTGGCGGATCAGGCACAACTGAGCGCCGCGTTGAATGGCCTTCACGGTCAACTGACCGCGACCATCATTGGTGAACCTGCGGATTTCGAACAGTTCGGCGAGCTGACGGCGTTGCTGGAACAGAAGGTCGGGCGGATCCTGCTCAATGGATATCCGACCGGGGTCGAGGTCTGCGATTCGATGGTTCATGGCGGCCCGTACCCGGCGACCTCCGATGCGCGCGGTACTTCGGTCGGCACCCTGGCCATCGACCGCTTCCTGCGCCCGGTGTGTTTCCAGAACTACCCCGACAGCCTGTTGCCGGACGCGCTGAAAAACGCCAACCCGCTGCGTATCCAGCGCCTGGTGGACGGCAAGCCCTCGCGCGACGCCCTCTAACCGCAATCCCCCTGTAGGAGCGAGGCTTGCCCGCGAAGAGGCCGGTACATTCAACTTGGATGTTGACCGGTACACCGTCTTCGCGGGCAAGCCTCGCTCCTACAGGGAATGCAGTCGCGCCTGCGGATTGCAATCCACATTGAGCTATCATTGCGTCTTTCCCCTCCAAAGATCGACTGCCATGACTGCTGTAACCGATACCCTGCTCAACGCCCTCGAACACTGCGGTATGGTGGAAATCGACGGGTTGCATGCCTTCGAATTCGCCCTCGATGAAGACGACAACCTGCACATTGAATGCATCGATGGTCGCAACGCCCTGCACTGGGAATTCACGCCTGCGCAGATCCAGGCCGCCACCTTCGATCAGTCTCTGCAAAGCTGGCTGATCAAGGACAACGAAGGTGAGCACCGCCTGGTGTGCGTCGGTGATGTCATCAGCGGTGACAACGAAGACGATGAAGCGGATGCCTAAGCTCTGGCCCCTGTTGATCGCCGGCAGCATCGGCGCGATAGGGATGCAGGTCGCGGCCGCCGAAGACTGGCAATTGCTCGTCGGTTCCTACACCGCCGGGCAAAGCCAGGGCCTCTATCGCCTGAGTTTCGACAGCGCCACCGGGCAGATCAGCCCCAAACCGCTGCAAGTGATCAAAAGCGAAAACCCGTCCTGGCTGACCCTGTCAAAAGATCAGCGACACCTGTTCGTGGTCAACGAAAACGGCCCCGGCCAGAAAGATCCGGTAGGGCGGGTCAGCAGTTACGCCATCGACCCCAAGAGCCTTGAACTGCGCCTGATCAATCAGGTGCAGAGCCTGGGCAATGAGCCGACCCATTCCAGCCTCAGCCTCGATGCCAGCCACCTGTTCGTCAGTAACTACTCGGTGGCCGAGGACCCGGGCGGCACCCTGGTGGTGTTGCCGGTCGATACCGATGGCGCGCTCAAGCCGGTGGTGCAGATGAGCAGCCATCCAGCCAGTCGGGTCAATCCCGAGCGGCAGATGTCGGCTCACGTGCATTCGACGGTCCCGTCGCCGGACGGCCGCTACGTGTTTTCCAACGATCTCGGTGCGGACAAGGTGTTCGTCTACCGTTTCGACCCCAAAGCCAATCCCGACCTGCCATTGACCCCGGCGACCCCTGCCTTCGTGCAGTTGCCACCCGGCAGCGGTCCCCGGCATCTGCTGTTCAGCGCCGATGGCAAGCACGCCTGGTTGACTATGGAAATGAGCGCCCAGGTGGCGGTGTTCGATTACCGCGACGGCAAACTCGAGCAGACGCAAATGGTCGATCTGGCGGCCGGCCAACCGGTGTCGGACAAGGCCGCTGCCGCATTGCATGCCTCAAAGGATGGCAAATTCCTCTATGTCAGCAACCGTGGCACCGCCAATCAGTTGCTGGTGTTCGCTATCGACGCGGCAACCGGGCATCTCAAGGAACTGCAACGGCGAGCGGTGGAGGGGGATCATCCGCGGGAATTCAGCCTCGATCCCACGGGCAAATTCCTGTTGATCGCCAATCAGAAAAGCAACGCGATCGTTGTCATCGAGCGCGATGTGAAGACCGGTCTGCTGGGCAAAACCGTGCAAAAACTACCGATGGATGCCCCGAGCGATCTGAAATTCCTGCTGCGACAATAGACCGCAGGCCCCGGTTTATGGGGCCTGCAGCTTTCTATCAATGAGGCTGATATTTGGTAATGCTACAAAGCATTTCAAGGCTTCGTTCCTCGAGGCGTAAGTTTGCTTCACGGCCCAACCGGGCAAGCAAGCCAACTGACTTCGAGGAATACCCCATGAATTTCAATCTCTTCTCCATCATCGCCGCCTCCGCCATCTCGGCTTCCGTTGCTCTGCCTGCCAGCGCCAACGCCGAAGTCAGCGACAAGAAATCCCACACCCAGAGCTACACCCAGAAATACCTGCAACAGAGCGCCAACTTCTACGCCGCACTGGATCACAAAGCCCAACACTGAAATTGTCTTCCTGCACCTGATATGCAGGAGCGAAGTCACTTGCCGACAGGGACCCGACCCCCTCGAAAGCTCAAAGTGATGTCGCTCCTGCATAGCTCATTTCCGACAGCATTAAATGGCCATTAAGGTATCGCTTGATATCACCTTGCCACCCGTTTAAATTTGACGCGGGTTTATTGACTCCTTCTTTGGACAAGGATCGACAATATGGCAATGCGTCTGGCCGTGGTGCTGCTGTTTCTCTATTCCACCCCGATTCTTTCCGCTGCCGCCCCCATTTCCGGGGAGCCTGAGGCTGCGCTCGAGCGCTTGATGAGCTTTATCGATGACTGAGATAGTCTCGTTTAATGATCAACGCCGGTGATATTCGCTATAGACAAGCGTTGTTGGTGATAGGTGCTTTTTTGACCGATTCTGTGGACTCTGAAACATGCCCACGGAGTTCACCATGGCCAGCGCAATCATTACTTCTGCCAAACACGGCGCCTATGTGGCCATCGGTCTTTACCTGGTCATGGTGCTGGTTATCAGCCTTTCGCCGCAATCGCAGCAAACCTTCGAGCCGCCGATTCAGGTCGCACACCCAGGTATCCAGTTTGAACACCGCGCCAATCAGGTCGTGGCAGATCAGGCTGACTTCTCGGGAGTTGGCGGAGCATGAACCGTTGCAAACTCTTGATCATCGCCTTCCTGGCATTCATCACTAACGGATTTTCCCTGCTGGGCATCGGGCAGGGCTCGATAGGCGGGGTGGCGCGGGCCATGGAAGCCAACCACAACATGGCACGCAACATCGAGACAGCCAAGGCCATGGGGATGCTGGCCGGCAACCCGCCGAGCAAGTCCGATAGCGGGTTTTTCGGACCGTTCACCATCGATTGCTCGGTGGTCGGGATTTGCGAAATCCTGGCGTGAAACACCCCACCTGTAGGAGCGAGCATGCTCGCGATGGTCGTCAACGATAACGCGGGGCATCTGATACCCCGCGGCGTCCCA
>NZ_JBSVXG010000208.1:0-9938 GCF_054070595.1 Pseudomonas sp. SDO55104_S430
GTGTTGTTCGAGCGACACAAACCCCTGTAGGAGCGAGGCTTGCCCGCGAAGGCGTCAGACCAGTCGACATCATCTTTGATTAAGGCAAAAAAAATCCCGCCCGAAAAACCCGGGCGGGACTCGCTTGAACATTCAGCGATACGGGAAAAATGAATCAGGCGATCGGGATCAGCGGATCCGCAGCAGCCCAGGCCACATCACGGTCGGCCACCGGCGGGTAGATCCACACGGTGTTGATCTGGGTCTTGAGTTCCTTGCCTTCCTGCTTGGTCAGCTTGACCTGACGATCCCAGCCTTCGGTGTACACCGCGCCCCAGGCGCCGAGGTCCAGGCAGGTGACGTACTTCGGCTGACGGTAGGCAGTCGGGTCCACGCCGAGGATCTGCGCGGCGACGTTGTTGCCGGCATAACGGCCCAGCATGATCGCGTGCTGGCAGGTCATCAGCGCATGGTTGCCGATGTCATCGGATGCCGCGTAAGCAACGTCGCCGGTCGCGTAGACATCATCCTGGCCGATGACTTTCAGGTTGTCGTCGACATGCAGACGGCCAAGGTTGTCGCGTTCGCCGGGGATCTGCTCGGTCAGGGAGTGAGCGCGCACGCCGGTGGTCCAGATAACGGTTTTGGCTTCGATACGCTGACCGTCGGACAGGCTCACACCGTCAGCATCCACCGCGTCCACCGAAGCACTCAGGTGCCACTTCACACCTGTTTCAATGCTGGCTTCGGCAATCTTTTCAGCGATCTCAGGACCCATCGAACCACCGACCTTGTCACCGCGATCCACGATGATCACGTTGATGTCTGCGTTCTCGCCCAGGATGGCGCGCAGGCGGGTCGGCATTTCGGTCGCCGTTTCGATCCCGGTGAAGCCGCCGCCGGCAACCACTACGGTGTTGCGCGCCTTGCTTTCTGGCTGGTTGGCCAGGGATTTGAGGTGATTCTCCAAACGTACGGCCTGTTCGATCCGGTCAACGTCGAAGGCGTGCTCGGCCACACCCGGGGTGTTGGGCAGAGCCAGGCCGCTGCCGGTGGCCAGAACAAGTTTGTCGTAGATAACTGTTTGTTTGTTGCCCGAAGCATCGGTGTAGCCAACGCTTTTGTTGGCAACGTCGATGGAGTCTGCTGCGCCCTTGATGAACTTCGCGCCTACTGCATCGAGCAGGTCACCAATGGGAGCCGCCAGGGTGTGTGCGTTCGGCTCGTAGAAACGTGGACGAATCCGCAGCTCGGCCTGGGGCGCCAGAATGGTGACTTCAGTGTTGTTGTGATCATGAATGCTGAACAGACGGGTCGCGCTGATTGCCGTCCACATGCCACCGAAACCTGCGCCGATTACCAAGATGTGTTGTTTCATTTTTAACTCCGGGGAAGAACCAGGCTTGAAATTCGTTTAGGGGTCAGTAGGTCGATGTCGCTCCTCGCTTGAGTAGCTTCTCTCGCTGCCGCCCTGACAACTGCGACTATATTGATCCTAGTTAATGCCCGCAACGAATTTTTATCGATGCTTCCCATCGATGTTATCGATACAGCCTGAAAAACCCGCATCCCCCGCCATTCCGCGCACAGCTCGTATAAAAGGAAAAACCGCTCGTTGTCCCTCAGGCCGCCAGCTGTTAGCATTTGCGACAATATTAGTCGGAGATCTCTAATGGCTCTTTACAGTGCAGGCGTCGAATACGGCATTCACTGCCTGGCGTTCCTGGTCGGCAACTACGGCGACACCCGCGAAGCGAGCGTGCGCGACCTGGCCGAACTGCAAGGCGTGCCGCAGGACTATCTGGCGAAGATCTTCACCAAGCTGGCCAAGGCCAAACTGGTGGCCGCCACCGAAGGCGTGCGCGGCGGCTTCAAGCTGGCCCGGCAAGCCGATGAAATCACCCTGCTGGACATCGTCAACGCCATCGACGGGCGCAAGGCGATTTTCGAATGCCGGGAGATTCGTGGTCGTTGTGCATTGTTTGAAGGCGAGACGCCCGAGTGGGCGGTGGAAGGACGCTGCTCGATCCATGCCGCGATGCTGACGGCGCAAAAGCGCATGGAAGAGGCTTTGGCCCAGCAGACGATTCTGGACATTGCCCGCAAGGTCGGACGCAAGGCGCCGGCGGAGTTTGGCGAGCAGCTGGAAAACTGGATGAACGATCGTCGGGAAAGGAAAGGCAATGGCGGCGCCCAGACGAGTGACGATCAACTCATCCAGGTCACCGAAGTCAGCAACTGACAGTTACAGGCAGTCACGCACCGCCTTGCGCATGGCTGCCGATTTTGCCCAGGGCGGGCCCTGATACAGCGACACCCGACTGCCATCCTTGTATTTCACGATGTCCAGAATCTCGTCGGCCGTGATAATGCTCGGCGCGGTGATCCGGTAGCCGTTGGAAATCGAAGTTTGAGTCGTGCGCGATACGTCACTCTGCCAGGCGGGCAACACGCAGGCAGCCAGCTCCTTTGGCGGTTTATCACTGTACTTGCCCATGTTCGGTTCACCCGGCACGAGCGATGCCGGCAAGGAACATCCCGCCAACAGCGCCGCCATCCCCACCAACATCCCCGCCCCCAACCACATACGACTCTGCATCAAGCGCCCTTAGATTACGAA
Organism: Pseudomonas sp. SDO55104_S430; assembly: GCF_054070595.1. Taxonomy (NCBI): domain Bacteria; kingdom Pseudomonadati; phylum Pseudomonadota; class Gammaproteobacteria; order Pseudomonadales; family Pseudomonadaceae; genus Pseudomonas; species Pseudomonas sp. SDO55104_S430. Next base: position 2,600 of record NZ_JBSVXG010000208.1, read on the forward strand.
AAATACAAATGTAGCCTGCCGCCGACCGGACATCCATTGACTGCACCGGTTTTCAGCGACTGGCGTTCTGATCGCCGGATCCGGGGAATGACTGCTCGTTCAAATAGAACATCCAGCGCTCGTAAGCTTCATGTTGCCACTGACTGACCCGCTCCCACTCCGGCCCGCTGAGCTGGTGTTCGGAAATCAGATTCATCATTTCGCTGGTGGCCGCATCCAGGTCGGCAATCAGCAGATGGGCATGCGCTCGAAAGTCATCGGTTGCCGTCATGTTGAACGTCCCCTGCCCTGGCGAAAAATCGCTACCTCACTACGACAGCGAATTTTGCGTTTCTCGCCAATTTCCCGACCAAAGGAAGTGCCACCGCCGCAGACGAAGACAACGCCCGCTCGCGCAAATGGGTCTAACCTTTTAGCGCAGATATAGAGGAGGTTTTCATGTGGCTTAACGAATCGGAACAAGCGCTGCGGCGCGATCTGCAAGGCTTGGCGTCGGACCTGCGCTGGTCGGCGGTCGAGCTTCTGCGCATAGCGCAACAATTGCGCCAGTCTGGCAATGAAGTCGATGCACAAGCCGTTCAGCGGCTGTGCGATCTGTTTCAGGGGGACGAAGAGCGGTTGCTGGGTTACGCCGAAGAGGTCAAGGCGAAGGTCATCAGCCGCAACAAGCCCCAGTGACACAAGCCTCAGTGACATAGGAGCCCGACCATGAACAGAACCCTGCCTGTGCTCGTCATCACGTTAATGACGCTGGCAGGCTGCAACACCGACTCGCAGATCTTTCGCGATCAACCCCTGGTGGCCAAAGTGGAGATGGGCATGAGCCAGGAACAAGTCCAGCAAATCGGCGGTGCGCCGTTATCGGTCAGCAATCGCACGGCCGAAGCGGGCACCTGCTACGACTACAAACTGGTCCAGCCCGAGCACCGACAACCTTACAACGTCAGCTTCGACAGCCGTGGGCGGGTCGATCACAAGGGGTTCATGACGTGCGCGGAGTGGAGCGTCGCCCAGCAGAAAGCGCGCGAGCCCGCGCGATCGAGTGGGGGTGGTGGGTACTGAGAACCCTGCGGTGAAGTGAACACTTTGTGGCGAGGGGGCTTGTCGAAACGTCGCACCGCCCCGTTGGGCTGCGCAGCAGTCCCATTTTTTTGGGGCCGCTTCGCGACCCAACGGGGGCAAGCCCCCTCGCCACAGGGCCCATCGCTAAAGGACCGTTATTGGTTAGCCTGCTTGTTCACCCGCGCCCTGTAGCCAGGCAACGAAGCCGCAAACGCCATCGCCTCCTCCTTGCTGGCAAACGACCCGAGCCGATCACCTTTGGTGCAGACCCTCCATGGGCCATTGTTCACGCTGAGTACGTCATAGCCGTTCATATGCATTCTGTTCAGCATCGGAACACTCATGATTACCTCCTTCTCGGCAAGTTTCCAAAGCTCACGTTCCCTACCTTACACCCGCACTTCGCGGCGAAAACGACCGAACGTCGCCTCAAACCTCGTTTGAATCGCACTTTTGCTCCGTAAAGCCTATCAACATGATGAAGGCCAAAGGCAACGGATCCAGCTTGACTACTGCTTTTTTGTTACACTTTTATGACAGCCACATCGAGCAGCCCATGAAAGTACGCGCCACCGTCATTTGCGAGCAGGACCGCCACATTCTTCTGGTGAGAAAACCGAAGAGTCGCTGGATGCTGCCTGGCGGAAAGGTTGAACGGGGCGAGACCCATGCCGGCGCCGCCGTGCGTGAGTTGGCGGAGGAAACCGGGTTGGGTGTGGAGGAAATGCTGTATCTGATGGAGCTGCAGTCGGGCAACACCCGGCACCATGTCTACGAAGCCTCACCCCTGGAGACGGATCAGGCCCGGCCGTTGAATGAGATCATCGATTGCATATGGTTTCCGCTGAATGCGATCCAGAACCTGGATACCAGCGACGCTACGCTCAAGATCATCCGGGCGTTTCAGCGTCGTCTCTAACGCGACTGGAACCTTGTGGCGAGGGGGCTCGCCCCCGCTGGAGCGCGAAGCGGTCCCAAAAAAGATGGGCCTGCTGCGCAGTCCAACGGGGGCAAGCCCCCTCGCCACAGGTATGTGGTCTGCCTGACTAACCCAGGTCGCCACCACCGACGGGCATAACCATCCCGGTGATGTAGGACGCTTCATCACTCGCCAAAAACAGAATCGCCCCCGCCTGCTCATCCAGCGTGCCGTAGCGCTTCATCAGACTGCTGTCGAGGGTCTGGTCGACGATCTGCTGGTACCAGACTTTCTCCTGACCACTCTGTTCGGCGCTGTTGCGCGGAATGACCCGGGGCGGTGCTTCGGTGCCGCCGGGCGCCGTGGCGTTGACCCGCACGCCGCGGCCGGCGGTTTCGAAGGCCAGGCATGCGGTCAGGGCATTCACCCCGCCCTTCGCCGCGCCATACGGCACGCGGTTGACGCTGCGGGTAGCGATGGACGAGACGTTGACGATCGCACCACTGCCCTGCTCCAGCATGAACGGCAGCGCGGCATGGCAGCACCACAGGGTCGGGAACAGCGAACGCCGAACCTCAGCCTCGATCTGCGACGCCTCGTAATGCTCGAACGGCTTGGCCCAGATCGTGCCGCCGACGTTGTTGATCAGCACGTCGAGGCGACCGAAACGCTCGACTGCGGTCTGCATCACCCGATTGCAGTCCTCGTATTGCTCAAGGTCTGCGGTCAGGGCCAGCACCTGGCTGGTCGATGCCAGCTCTTTCTGCACTTCGAACACCAGCTCCGAGCGATCCACCAGAATCAGCTTCGCCCCTTCCGCCGCCATCCGCTCGGCCACCCGCCGCCCGATGCCCTGGGCAGCCCCGGTGATCAGCGCGACTTTTTCGTGAAATCTGTTCATGTGTACCTCAAACCTATCAGGCCAGACGCCATCCCCTGTGGGAGTGGGCTTGCTTGCGAAGGCGGTGGCACAGTCAACATTGATGTTGCCTGACACACCGCTTTCGCGAGCAAGCCCGCTCCCACATTGGGTCGGTGTCGATGCAAATTACGCCGCGCTCGCCGCAAACTTCTCGTAGTAGAAGTTCGCAGGCCGGATCCCCTGCTCCCCAATGTACTTGCTCACCGCCTCAACCATCGGCGGAGGACCGCACAGGTAGACGTCCACATCACCATCGTTCAAATGCTTCGGCTCAATGTGCTGAGTCACATAACCCTTGAGCGGATGCTGGCTGTCGGGGCTGGCGACGCAAGCGCTGTAGGTGAAGTTGGGAATGCGCGCAGCGAAGGCTTCAAGGCGATCCATTTCCACCAGGTCGAAATCGTTGGTCACGCCGTAGATCAGATGCAACGGATGCTCGCTGCCCTGCTCGGCGATTTTCTCCAGCATCGCGGTGAACGGCGCCAGGCCTGTGCCACCGGCCAGCAGCAACAGCGGCCGACGGATATCACGCAGGTAGAAACTGCCCAATGGCCCGGCCAGACTCATGCTGTCGCCCGCCTTGGCCATGCCGGTGAGGAAGCTGCTCATCAGGCCGCCAGGCACGTTGCGAATCAGGAAACTCACCTCGCCGTCACGCTGCAACGAGCTGAACGAATAGGCGCGGGTCTGTTCGCTGCCGGGAATCCCCAGGTTCACGTACTGCCCCGGCAGGAACGCCAGCTTGCTCAGCGACTCACTCTTGATCGACAGCGCAATGGTGCTGTCGGACAGCTGGCGCACGGCGCTGATGGTCGCGTCGTAGCTGGATTGACGGGTACGGCAGACCTCCGACGACGTCGGCACACGCACCACGCAATCGCTCTGGGCGCGCATCTGGCAGGTTAGGACAAAACCCTGCTTGGCCTCTTCAGGGCTCAAGGCGTCCTCGATGTACTCCTCACCGAGATCGTACTGACCCGCCTCGGCGAAGCACTTGCAGGTGCCGCAGGCGCCGTCGCGGCAGTCCAGCGGAATGTTGATGCCCTGACGGTAGGCTGCATCGGCCACGGTTTCGCCGACATTGGCTTCGATGAACCGGGTGACGCCATCTTCGAAATTGAATGCGATGGAATGAGTCATGACCGCGCCCTCACAAATGGTAAACATCGATGACCTGGCGAACGTAGTCGTTCTTCAGGATCACTTTCTTGGCCTTGATCAGCGGGTTTTCACCGCGCGTGTCGAGGGTGTAGAAGCTGCTGCCGAAGTAGCTGTCGACGGTCTTGTAGCGAAAGCTCAGGGTGTGCCAGTTGAAGCGCACCTTGCACAGTCCGTCGGCCTGCTCCAGCAGTTCGATGTTGCTGATGTTGTGGGACGTGCGAGTGTCCGGAATGCTTGCGCTGGAACGATCGGTCTTGATGCGGAAGATGCGGTCTTCCAAACCGGTGCGGTTGCCGTACCAGATCAGCGAGATTTCCCGCTGCGGGTCTTCGGTCAGCTCGTCGTTGTCGTCCCAGGACGGCATCCAGAAGGTCGCGTCGGGAGCGTACAGCTCCAGCCATTCGTCCCACTGGCGGTCATCCAGGTAACGGGCTTCGCGGAAAAGGAAGTCGCGCACGTCGTCATAGGAGATGGTCATTGCACGTCCTCCACGGCGATCAGCTTCGGCTGTTCGGCTTCCAGCGCCTTGAGCATGGTCTGCTGCCAGTATTTGTGTTGCAGCACGAACAGGCCTTCGTCTTCGGTGCGCACGCCGGACAGCAGCGGATGCAGGTCGATTTCCTTTGCCGCGTCGTCGGCGCCTTCGATCCAGTGTTCGGCGCCACGGGACATGTCGTTCCAGGTGGTCACGCTGCCCTGGTAGCTGGTCTGGCAGGAGCGGAACTCCTCCAGGTCATCCGGGGTGGCCATGCCGCTGACGTTGAAGAAGTCTTCGTACTGGCGGATGCGGCTGGAGCGAGCGTGGTCGCTTTCGCCCTTGGGAGCGATGCAGTAGATGGTGATTTCGGTGCGATCCACCGAGATCGGCCGGGCGATGCGGATCTGCGAGCTGAACTGGTCCATCAAGTACACGTTCGGGTACAGGCACAGGTTGCGCGAGTTCTCGATCATCCAGTCGGCGCGAGCCTTGCCGAAGTCCTGTGCCAGTTCGTCGCGACGCTCGTACAGCGGGCGATCCTCGGGGTTGGACCAGCGGGTCCAGAGCAGCATGTGGCCCTTGTCGAAGGAATAGAAACCACCGCCCTGCTTGGCCCAGCTGCCGGCGCTCATGGTCGGGTTGCAATCGCCGGCCTCGCGCTGCTTGCGCTGGTTCTGGGTGGCGGCGTAGTTCCAATGCACGGAGCTGACGTGGTAGCCGTCGGCACCGTTTTCGGCGGTGAGTTTCCAGTTGCCTTCGTAGATATAGCTCGAGGAACCGCGCAGCACTTCCAGGCCATCAGGGGACTGGTCGACGATCATGTCGATGATCTTCGCCGACTCGCCCAAGTGCTCGACCAAAGGCAGTACGTCGGGATTCAGGCTGCCGAACAGGAAGCCGCGATAGGACTCGAAGCGCGCGACCTTGGTCAGGTCGTGGGAGCCTTCGCAGTTGAAGCTCGACGGATAACCGGCGTTGGCAGGGTCTTTGACTTTGAGCAGTTTGCCGGAGTTGTTGAACGTCCAGCCGTGGAACGGGCAGGTGTAGGAGCTCTTGTTCCCGGACTTGTGCCGGCACAGGGTCGCGCCGCGGTGACTGCAGGCGTTGATGAAGGCGTTGAGCACACCCTCCTTGTTGCGCGCGATGAAGATCGACTGGCGCCCCATGGTGGTGGTGTAGAAATCGTTGATGTTGGGGATCTGGCTTTCGTGAGCCAGATACAGCCAGTTGCCTTCGAAGATGTGTTTCATCTCCAGGTCAAACAGGCGCGGATCGGTGAACATCTCGCGTTTGCAGCGATACAGGCCCTGCTCGGGATCGTCTTGAAGCAGGGAGTGAAGGTATTCGGGTCGCAGGGTCATGGCCGCCGCCTCCATTGTTATTGTTCAGGCAGGGTCATCCTAGAACCGGGCAATGGGGCGGACTATCCGCGGGGTGCAGACCTTTATCCGTTTTGTGCAGAGGGCGGGGGAATACTATGCAGACCTGTGGCGAGGGGGCTTGCCCCCGTTCGGCGGCGCAGCCGTCGCAAAGCCTGCACGCACGGTTTGCCTGAAAGGACGCTGGGGGTCGCTTCGCAACCCAACGGGGGCAAGCCCCCTCGCCACAGGTACCGCGTTAGCCCTGCATACCGCGCTCGCTTTGGGTGTCAGTGCCGTCGCTTGAGGGTATCCGACGGCAATTCACCGAACTGCTTGCGGTAGCTGTCGGAGAACCGGCCAAGGTGCAGGAAGCCGTAATCCATGGCCACTTCGGTGACGTTGCGCACGTTGCAGGTCGGGTCACTCAGGCAGGCGTGGATGCGCTCCAGGCGCTTCTGGCGGATGTAGTTTTTCGGGGTGGTCTCGGCGTTGCGCTCGAACAGGGCATACAGCGAGCGCAGGCTCATGTGCGCCTGGCGCGCGAGCTCTTCGCTATCCAGGCTCTGCTTGAGGTTCTTGCCGATGTAGTCGGCGATCGCTTCGAAGTTGGCGGTCTGCGAGCCGATTTCCAGACGGCTGACGTTCGTCTTCATCAGGCTGAGCATCTTGCTGACGATGATCTGCGCGTAATGCTCCTGCACTCGCGGGATCTGCTCGGTCGATTCAGCCTCCTGGCAAATCATCGCCAGCAGGTTGACGAAGCCTTCCAGCTCATTGAGCTGATAACGGTTTCCACAAAGCGCACGCCCTGCCCCGGATACCGCCAGCGCTGCTCGTCACAGACCGACTCGAACAGGGAGGTGGGGACTTTGAGGATGAATTTTTCGCAATCGTCGGAGTACGTCAGGTCCACCGGATCGTCGGGGTTGATCAGCAACAGTTCGCCGGGGGCGAAGTAATGCTCCTGACCGTGGCCGCGCCACAGGCAATTGCCGCGCAACAGCACTTGCAGGTGGTAGATGGTCTCCAGCGCGCCGGAGGTGACCCGAACGCTGCCGCCGTAGCTGATACGGCACAGGTCGAGGCTGGCGAATTTGCGATGATTGAGACTGGCCAGGGGATGCCCGGCGCGAGGCATGAGAATGCAATGGTTACCGACGTGCTGATTGACGTAGCCCGACACCGCGTAGGGGTCGGCATGGTCGAAAATCGTACTGCGCTGACTCAGCAGTTGGGCTTGCATCATCGGCTCACTCTCGTTGTTGTTATAGGTTGTAGCAAGACATTCTAAGGCAGTAACTGCGAGGGTGTGTCAGTTGCCGGACATGTGGCCTGCCCCGGCCACATTCACCACGACATCAATGCGGCTACCGATTCCCCTGTAGGAGCCGAGCTTGCTCGCGATGGTCTCAAGAACACCGCGGGGCACCAGACAC
>NZ_JBSVXG010000209.1:0-9842 GCF_054070595.1 Pseudomonas sp. SDO55104_S430
GTACGCGGCGCTCATGTAGGAGCGAGGCTTGCCCGCGAAGAGGTCGGCAGCTTCAACATCTTCATTGCCTGACCCACCGCCATCGCGAGCAGGCTCGCTCCCACAGTGGTTCGGTGTAAACAAATCCATTGTGGGAGCGGGCCTGCTCGCGATAGCTATCTGATAAACGCCGAATCCCTCAGACCTTCCACACCCCCACATTCACCAGATTCCTCGGCCGCTCACCCGCCAACGCCATCAACAGATTGTCCACCGCACAGCTCGCCATCGCCTCCCGCGTCTCATGGGTCGCCGAGCCGATGTGCGGGGTCGCGACCACATTGTCCAGCTGCAACAGCGGTGAATCCGCATCCAGCGGTTCACGCTCGAACACATCCAGCCCCGCCCCGCGAATCTGCCCCGAACGCAGCGCTTCGATCATCGCCGCTTCATCCACCACCTTGCCCCGGGAGATGTTGATGAAGATCGTTTCCGGGCGCATCAGCGCGAACTGTTCGGCGCCAATCAGGCCTTCGGTTTCGGCGGTTAGCGGCAAGGTCAGGCAAACGAAATCCGCCTCTTGCAGCAACTGCGGCAAACTCCGGTACTGCGCTCCGAACCGCTGTTCCACCGCCGGTTTCGGCGAGTGACTGTGATAGATCACCGGCATGCCGAAACCGAAATGCCCGCGCTGGGCCAATGCCTCGCCTATGCGCCCCATGCCGATAATGCCCAGGGTCTTGCCGTGCACATCGCTGCCGAAATGCGTCGGGCCAATGTTGCGCTGCCACTCACCCGCACGAACCATGTTCGCCAGCTCCACCACCCGCCGGGCACTGGCCAGGATCAGCGCAAAACCGGTGTCGGCGGTGGTTTCGGTGAGCACGTCCGGGGTGTTGCTGAGCAGGATGCGCCGCTCGGTCAGGTAGTCGATGTCGTAGTTGTCGACGCCCACCGAAACGCTGGCAACCGCCTGCAGATTCGGTGCGAGGTCCAGCAGCCCTGCGTCCAGTTTCAGGCTGGCGCCGAGCAGACCGTGGGCCCGGGGCAGGGCGGCGCGCAGTTGTGTCAGGCCTTCGGCGTCGAGTTTGTCGATCAGCGTTACGTCCGCCTTTTGCTCAAGGCGCGCCATCAACGGCGCCGAGAGTTTCTTGTACAGCACAACCTGCTTTTTCATCGTCAGTCTCTTCATCAAATCAAGGGTGGGCGTGGCGCGGGTTCATGGCCACCGCGGGACGCTCCCGGTCGCTGGCGTCGGGCTTGAGGACAATCGTCAGCACCACCGACAACATCAGTGCGCCGCTCATCAACAGGTACGACGCACCGGGCGAACCGGTGGAGCTGTTCAGGTAGCCGACCAGATAGGAACCGCCGAACGAACCCAGCGCGCCCATGCTGTTGATCAGCGCCATGGCGCCACCCGCCACGTTGGCCGGCAGGATCTCCGGGATGATCGCGAAGAACGGCCCGTAGGGTGCGTACATGCAGGCGCCGGCAATCACCAGCAGGGTGTAGGACCACCAGAAGTGCTCGGCGCCCAGCGCATAGGAGCCGTAGAACGCGAACGAAGCGATCAGCAGCGGCGGCCAGACGAAGCGTTTGCGTTTCTGCAGTTTGTCCGAGCCCCAGGACACCAGCAGCATGCCGATCACCGCCGCCAGGTACGGCAGCGCCGACAGCCAGCCGGCCTCGACCATGTCCATTTGCGCGCCGGCCTTGAGGATCGACGGCAGCCACAGCACGAAGCCGTAGACGCCGATGCTCCAGCAGAAGAACTGCAAGGCGAGGATGATCACTTTGGGCGAACGGAAGGCTTCGGCGTAGTTCTTCACCGCCTTGATGCCCACCTGTTCGGCGGCCAGGGCGCTTTCCAGATCGTGTTTTTCCTGGTCGTTGAGCCACTTGGCCTGGGACGGGCGATCATCGGCCAGACGCCACCAGATAAAGGCCCAGAGCACCGCCGGCAGACCTTCGATGATGAACATCCAGCGCCAGCTGTAGTGCTGCACCAGATAACCCGAGACCACCGACATCCAGAGCATGGTCACCGGGTTGCCGAGGATCAGGAAGGTGTTGGCCCGGGAGCGTTCGGCGCGGGTGAACCAGTGGCACAGGTAGATCAGCATCGCCGGCATCACCGCGGCTTCGACCACGCCGAGCATGAAGCGGATGACGATCAGCCAGTAGGCGTTGGAGACGATCCCGGTCAGGGTCGCGAGGCTCCCCCAGAGAATCAGGCTGACGAAAATCAGCTTTTTCACGCTGTGCTTTTGCGCATAGATCGCGCCGGGCACCTGGAAGAAAAAGTAGCCGAGGAAAAACAGCGCGCCGAGCATCGACGACAGGCCCGGGGTGATCATCAGGTCGGCGGCCATGCCGGAGGCGGCGGCAAAGCCGTAGTTGGCGCGGTCCAGGTACGCCAGACTGTAGGTGATGAACACGATGGGCATGATGTACCACCAGCGGCGGGTGGCGAGGGTAGCGGTTTTCATCAGTGGTGCTCCTGAGCTTGTTGTTTTTGTCGCAGCAGGTAACGGTTTCAGTCAGGCTTTTGCGGTGGCAGTGATGGCCTCTTCGCGAGCAAGCTTCGCTCCTACAGGATCACGCACCCCCCGTAGGAGCGAAGCTTGCTCGCGAACAGCAATTTCAAATTCAACAGCCATATCGGATCGGGTCGGCAACCCCTCCATATCCCCCCGACTCTGCACCGCCCGGCTGCCAATCCAGTTGGCGCGCTTCACGGCGTCAGGGAAGCTGTGGTTTTCCAGCAGGGCGCTGATCATGCCGACGGCGAAACCGTCGCCGGCGCCGACGGTGTCGACCACGGTTTCTACCGGTACACCGGCCACGAAACCCTGATCCAGCTGGGTGCGGTAATAGGCACCGTGTGGCCCCAGCTTGATCGCCACGGCTTCGGCGCCCCGGTCCAGGTAAAACGCGGCGATGTCGGCCGGGTCTTCGAACCCGGTCAGCAAACGCCCTTCGCCGAGGCCCGGCAGCACCCAGTGGGCGAGGGCGGCGAGACGGTTGATCTCGCTGATCATCTGCCGCTCGCTGGCCCACAGGCTCGGGCGCAGGTTCGGATCGAACGAGACACTGCGCCCGGCGGCGCGCATGCGGGTCATCAGTTCGAAGGACATCTGCCGGGCACTGTCCGACAGCGCCGGAGGAATGCCGGTCGCGTGAAGGTGCCGCGCATTGAGCAGTTCAGGAGCGATCGATTGCGGTGACAGGTAGCTGGCCGCCGAGCCACGACGGAAGTACTCGACCCGAGGATCATCACCGTCATCGGTGCGGGACTTGAGCTGGAAACCGGTCGGGTGAGCGCTGTCGACGGCGACATTGCTGCAATCCAGGCCTTCCTTTTTCAACGTGTCGACGACAAACCGACCCAGGGAGTCGGCGCCCACCCGGCTCAGCCACGCCACCTTGAAACCCAGGCGCGACAGGCCGATGGCGACGTTGCTGTCGGCGCCGGCAATGCGCTTGTGGAAGTGGTCGACGTTCGCCAAATCGCCGTTGTGATCGGCGACGAACATGGCCATGGTTTCGCCGAACGAGAGGATATCGATCTCAGACATGGGCGCTCTCCAGACGGGTCTGGCCGAGGCGGGCGAGGGTGGCGACGTGTTCGGTGGTCAGTTGCAGCAGATCCTCGGCCTGCAACGGATACTCCGCGGCCCGCATGACGTTTTGGGGCATGTGCCGCAGCAGTTGTTCCCACAGATGCAGGTCGCTGGCGGCGGGCGGTATGGCTACGAGCTTGCCGTCGGCGCGGCGGGAAACGGCCTTGCAGTGCACATAACCAACGTGGCGCCCGAGCAGGCGTGCGGCGCTGCTGGCGGACTGGTCCTGCCAGTGCCAGTTGCCAATGTCGAAGGTCATCTTGATCGGCAGGTTGTGCTGCTCGAGCGCCGCGAAAAAGCGCTGGAAGGGTTCGATGCGTCCGCCATGCAGGGTCTGGTCGTTTTCCACCAGCAGTTGCACCGGGCTGTGGGCCAAGGCTTGGGCCAGCGCTGGCAGGTCGTTGTTGTCGGTGAAATAACCCAGCGAGACTTTCAGCCATTTGGCACCGAAGGCCTGGGCCCTTTGCAGGGCGCTGATCAATTCGGGATTGGCTTTGGACTGACCGGCCAGCCACAGCTCCATGGGGGAGGAATAGATGCTTTGCAGGCCAGTGGCCTGGGCTTCGCTGGCGAGCTGTGCAGGGGCTTCGCCGGTGAGCAGCTCTTCGCGCCATTCGATGCAGCTGGCGCCGGCGGCGGCCAGGATCTCGATGAAACTGCCCTGACCGCGTTGGCGCACAAGATCGGCGCCGTAGCTGGATAGGCTGATGGAAACGGTGGGTTTGTTCATTGTTTTTGTACCTCTGAAACCGGTTTCATTTCTATGCAAAAAAAAAGGGGGCATTGATGCGGTGTTCTTTCTGGCCTCATCGCGGGCAAGCCCGCTCCCACAGGGATTTGTGTCGTACACAAATTCCATGTCCACCCACCAAACCTGTGGGAGCGGGCTTGCCCGCGAAGAGGCCACCACATTCACCGCAAGTTCCCAAGGGTCGACCCCCTAACAATCAACCGCGCCGAAAAATCCAGGGTCCTCACCGGCCCATCATCCCCACGCAACCGCTTGAGCAGACACTCGAACGCACTCGCCCCGATCTCCGCCGTCGGCTGGGCAAGCGCGGTAATCCCGCTCCCCACCAACGGATACCAATCCAGATCATCCAGCGCGATCAGCCCCACATCCTCAAACAGCTGGCAGTTCAACTCCCGCAGTCCCTGCGTACTGGCCAGCGCCGCAACCCCGTTGCCACAGAACAACGCCTTGGGCCCGGGACCAGGTACCTCCAGAAAACACTTCAAATCCGCCGTCAGATCGCTGCCCGTCTCGATCAACGTCCCACGCAACGCCGGCCGCTTTGCAATCTGTGCCTTGAAACTCGCCACGCGCTCGATCCGCGAACTGGTGCCGTCGAAGGGCTCGGTCACCAGCAGCACATCGCGGTAGCCGCGCTCTTCCAGATGACTCAGCGCAAGCTCCACAGCCGCCGGGTTATCCAGCCCGACCATGTCGCTCTCCAGGTGCTCGACCTTGCGGTCCACCAGCACCATCGGCATTTCCCGGTGCAGTTCGTGCAATTCGTCACGGTGGTGGCCGAGGGTGTTCACGATCAGCCCTTCGATGTTGTAGGAGCGCAGCAGCGCCAGGTGCTGGCGTTCCTGCTCGTCATCGCGGTCGGTGTTGCACACCACAAGGCTGTAGCCGTGGCGACGACAGGCGGTTTCCACGCCGTGCATCACGGCAATCGAATAGGGGTTGCGGATGTCGGCCACCAGCATGCCGATCAGGCGGGTGCGCCCGCGTTTGAGGCCGCGGGCCATCTGGTTCGGGCGATAACCGAGTTCGGCGATGGCCTGCTCGATGCGCGAGGCGATGGCGTCGGAGAGCAGGGCGCGGTCGTCACCGATGAATCGCGACACGCTGGCCTTGGACACCTTGGCGTGTTCGGCGACGTCGAGCATGGTGACGCGGCTGCGCTGGGCGGCGGAAAAATCGTTCACGGACTGAAACCTTGTTATTGGATTTATAGGGTTTCAACGTGTCGTGAGATTGTGCTGAAACCGGTTTCAGAAGACACCAGAAGCGGATTCGCCGTCAAGTCCCGGGTTAGAAATTGTCGAGCAAGCGCCGACGGACGGAGTCAGGCCAGAACGCTCAGCCACGCCGAACCCAGCAGCAACAGGGCCATGCAGCGGTTGAAACGCTGCATGGACCGAGGCGAGCGCAACCAGCGGCTGGATCCGGCGCCGAGCAACGCCCAGACACCCATGCACGGCAGGGAAATCAGGAAAAACGCCAGGGACAGGTACAGCACATGCACCATGCGATCTTCTCCGACACCGGCGAACACACTGACCACCGCCAGCGCCATCATCCATGTCTTCGGGTTGATCCATTGCAGGCTGGCAGCGCCCCAGATCCCCAGGCGCGAGCCGCTGTCCTGGGCGGTCACCGCGCTGGCTGCCGCGCGGAAAATCTGCCAGGCCAGGTAGCTAAGCCAACTCACGCCGGCCCATTGCATCACTGTCTGGACCGCCGGCCATTTGTTCAAAGACGAGCCTGCACCGGTGCCCACCACCAGTACCAGAATTGCAGCGCTGGCACAGGCGCCGAGGATGATCGGGAGGGCAGCGCTCAGACCGAATCGGGCACTGTTGCTCAGCACCAGAATGTTGGTGGGACCTGGGGTGATGGAGGCCACGAAGGCGAACAGCAGGAAGGGCAATAACGTCGGGAAAGAGGCGAACATCGCTAGCAACTCCAGTGAAGATCAGTGAATTCGATCTTCACCGGCCCGCCGTTCAACTGTCTGGAAGATTTGAGCAACGCTTGCGATACAGCGCCGGCGTCAGGCCATAGGCGCGCACGAACCAGCGGCCCAGATGACTCTGGTCGGCGAAGCCCAAAGCCATCGCCACCGTCGCCGGCTGCTCACCCCGGGCCAGCATTCGCCGGGCGGTGGCCAGGCGCAGTTGCACCAGATAGGCGTGGGGCGCCATGCCGTAAGCGGCCTTGAAGGCGCGGGTCAGGCGAAAGCGATCGACGCCGGTGGCCGCCGCCAGTTGATCGAGTCCGATGTCTTCGTGGGCATGGGCGTGCAGGTATTCCCGGGCCTTCTGCGCCACCAGCGGCAGGCGCGGGTCTTCGCCATAACGGGCGCGCCAGTGCAGGTGGGTGGTCAGGCGTTCGAGCAAACCGTCCAGCGCCGTCTGGCGGACGATCTTCAGTTCACCGCGATGCAGCGTCTCGAAGGCCCGCGCAATGGCCTGGGTCAGCTGCACATCGGTGGTCAGGGTCTGGGCGAAACTCAATTCACCGTGGTCCGGCGCCTTGTCGAACAACGCGCTGATTTCCCGGGTCAGCCACTGCGGATCGAGGTACAGCATGCGGTAAGTGAAACCGTCCTCGGTCGGCGCCTCACCGTCGTGGATATCCCCCGGCTCCAGCAAAAACACCTTGCCCGGCGTGCTCTGGTGTTTGGCCCGCCGGCAGTTGAACTGTTGGACTCCTTGCTCGGTGAACCCCACCAGGTAGCTGTCATGCCAGTGCGGATCGTAGGCATGCCCCTCGAAATGCGCGCGCAGCGTCTCGATGCCGGTGTCGGCATCCTGGGCCAGGTCGATCCAGTTGTGAGAAGTCATGCTGCACCTGCGAGACGGATTGCCGGTCCATATTAACCCCCGCGTCGTGGAGGGTGGCTAGAACGTTTGTGCAGGGGGTTCAGCCAGCGAATCGACTAGCCATAGCACGCAAACGCCACCGCGCCACTAGCAGTTCTGATAGTTATGCAAGCGCCGGGGATGTGTTCTAGTGATCAGCACATTGACGTGAGCAGGGAGGCTGAACATGAGCCGGATCGAGCCGTCCGCGGTAGAAAATCCTGTCGAGCCCAGATCAGGCATTCGAATTTGCGCGCCCGGCAACATACGAGGCTGGCGGACGTCCTCAACCACCGCCTTGTTGAGCTGGGATGAACCCTATTCATGGTGCAACCAGTGCCCGAATGCCATTGGTTATGAAGTGACCGGCGAGGGATTGCCAACGCTCAATGTGCTCCGTCCGCCCTGTGAAATAAAAGCGTTGAAACCCGATGTCGAGTATCAGTTTCAGGTGACGGCCAAAGCGTCAGTCACCAACGTCTCGGATCCCAGCCCTTATCGTCTGCTCAAACTCCACCCGCCCGGCAAACCGGGGCTGCCTCAGCTGCTGGATGTGAGCTTTTCATCATTGAGCTTGAGTTGGGAGCGGGCTAACCCCGGATTCACCGGCATTCGCTACCGGGTTTACCTGAACGGGTTTCTGGTCAAACAGGTGGATGAGCCGCAAGTCTGCCTCACGCATTTGAGGAGCTTTACGGTTTATAAGGTTGAAGTGCGGGCGGTCAATGACGCAGGCGTTTCCGGGCCCAGCGGTGCCACGTTCAAGACCCGGGTGCGCACTCCCTCCAACCTGCGGTTCAGTCAGCGAAACGGACTGTGCAGGGTGGCGTGGGACCCGGTTTTCAAACAGCCTGCCGCTCATGAAGTCACTGTCAATGGTCAGGTGTTCACTACGGCGGCTGGCCGCCTGGGTCACAGCTTCTGGCTCTCGGATGTATCACCGGGACCGGTGCCACACCACTTGAAGTTCAAGGTTCAAGCGATGCTGGATGGGGAGGTTTCCGACATCGCGTTGTTCGAAAGTACCGTCTCGGACGATGTTCCTCCCAGCCGACCTGGGGCTCCGGTTGTCAGTGACATAACCGACACCAGTGCAACATTGAGTTGGGAGCCCTCCAGTGACGATGTTGGGGTGGCCAGTTATGAAGCGGTCCTGTACGGGTTTCTGCCTTACCGGACGTTGAATACACAATTCACCTTCACCGGGCTGGCCAGCGGCTCTTATCACTGGGCATTCGTGCGTGCCCGGGACAAGCAAGGGAATGCATCGGGCGCCAGCCCGGCCGTTGCCTTTAAAACCACCGGACAGGCGCCTTCACCACCACCGTCGGCACCTGAGTTGAGCATCACGGCTTTGACCGCCACATCAGCCCGACTGGAATGGTGGCAGCCGGATGAAGGGACAACGACCGGCGCAAAAATTCTGATTAATGAAGAGCACTACCTTGATGTGCTCATTTTCACTTCCGTGGTCTTGAACGACTTGGTGCCAGGTGTCGAATACCGGATCAGCGTCACGGTGTTCGACATGTACGGGCAACTGTCCGAGCCGACGCTGCTGATCTATGAACCCCAGGATATTACTGCGCCCAGTACACCGGGAAATCTGCACAGCACACAGATAACCACCGACTCGGTCACGCTGGCATGGAATGAATCAACCGATGATATCGGCGTTCTTGAGTATGTGATTTACAACAGCCATGCGTACTTCGACAGCACGCCACTGCTGCACTACACCGCTGTGGATTTGCTGCCCGGCAGTTACTCGTTTGAAGTGTGCGCCATGGATCTGGCCGGAAACGCCTCTGAACCTGCGGCGCTGACCATTGAGATCGAAGGCCCGACGTTCAACCAAACAACCCCGCCGCAATATTGATCGAGAACCCGAGTATCGCGGTGTTGAACAGAAACCCGATCAACGACTGCGCCAGCACGATCTTGCGCAGATCCCGCGTGGCGACGCCGACATCGGAGGTCTGTACGGCGGCGCTGATGGTGAACGAGAAGTACAGAAAGTCCCAGTAATTGGGCGTGGTCAGGCTTTCGGCGAAGCGCAGGGCCGGGGCTTTGTCTTCGCAGGTGTAGAACAGGCGGGCGTAGTGCACGCTGAAAATCACTCCGATCAGCAGCCATGAGCCGATCACCGTCAGTGCGGTGAAGCCGTAGTGCAGAAGTTTCGGGGTGGTTGCCAGTTCCTTGCTGCCGGCCAGTTCGAAGGTAATGGCGGCCAGGCTGGCAATCGCTGCGATGCATACCACCAGCAACACCAGGCCGGCGTTCTCGTCTTCGATGTCGGCGATTCGTTTGACGTCGGTTGCCTTGGAGTGCGCGGCAAGCCAGATCATCAGTATCAGGTAGGCCCAGACCCCAGTGTTCCAGCCGATGAGGATTTTGCCGATGACCGAATCGGCCGGTGCCAGAATGCCCACGCCGATGCCCAGAGTCGTGGCGGCGGAGAGGCGTGGGTGGGTGTGGGTGAGGAAGGGCATGGGGGCTCGATGGCGGCGGAGTATGCCAACACCTTAGCCCCAGCGCAGTGGCATGGCCAACACTGAACCCCTGTAGGAGCGAGCATGCTCGCGATGGAGGCCAACGATAACGCGGGGCATCAGGTTTCCCGCATCATCGTTGACGACC
>NZ_JBSVXG010000210.1:0-9766 GCF_054070595.1 Pseudomonas sp. SDO55104_S430
ATGTTCAATGACACTCCGCATTCGCGAGCAAGCCCGCTCCCACATTTTGATCGCATTTCAAATCAGGGATTGTTCCAGTGCGACCCCAGCCCCCATCAACCCGGAATACGGCGCCGTCACCAGCCACACCGGTATCCCCTTGAAGTAGTCGCTCATGCAACCCTTGTCGGCAAAGCACCGGGCGAAACCGCTTTCGAGGAAGAAGTCGGCAAAGCGCGGAATCACGCCGCCTACGATGTAAACACCACCACGCCCACCGGTGGTCAGCACGTTGTTGCCGGCCACGCGGCCGAGCCAACAGCAGAATTGCTCGAGCACTTCAAGGGCAATCGGGTCGCCTGCCAGGCCTGCAGCAGTGATCGCCTCCGGGGTATCGAGCACCGGCTCATGTCCATCCACCGCACAGATCGCCCGATACACACGAGGCAAACCGCCGCCGCTCAACGCGGTTTCGGCGCTGACATGTCCGATCTCATTGAAGATGTGCTGCCACAGCTGGGTTTCCCGCGGACTGCTCAACGGCAGGTCAACGTGACCACCCTCCCCCGGCAACGCGGCAAAACGCCCTTCGCCGAGATTGAGCAAGGTGCCTACGCCCAGGCCAGTGCCCGGACCAATCACCACCGCCGGACGCAATGGCTCCGGCGTACCTTCGCAGACCACGCGGAATTCCCCCGGCTGCAAACGGGTCATGCCCAAGGCCATGGCCGAGAAGTCGTTGACCAGCAGCAAGCGGTCCACCTGCAAGGTCTGGCAGAAACCCTTGCGGCTCAGACGCCAGTGATTGTTGGTGAATTTGAATTCATCACCGCTCACAGGCCCCGCCACCGAAAGGCACACCGAACCGATCGAACCCGGTTTCAGGCCCAGCCCGCTCAGGTACAGGCTGATCGCCTCTTCCGGGCTGGCATGGTCGGCCGTCGGCAGCACCTGGACCGATTCCAGCTGCTGGTTTTTCCACAACGCAAAGCGTGCGTTGGTCCCACCGATGTCACCGACCAAAGCCAGTTTCAATTAAGCGTCTCCAGGGCAGAAGTGAACGCGCTGGCGCCCTGCTCTGCGGAGCTGAAGGCCATGCGCATGAAACCGAACAGCTCGCGACCGGTGCCGATGTTGTTACCCAACAGGCCCTTGGCCGGCGTGCGCGCTGCGAATTCTTCGGCGTCCACCTTGATCTCCAGGGTGCCTTTGACGCCATCGACGCGGATGATATCGCCCTCTTGCACCCGCGCCAAAGCGCCGCCCACATAAGCTTCGGGACTGACGTGAATCGCCGCCGGGATTTTCCCCGACGCACCGGACATGCGCCCGTCGGTGACCAGCGCGACTTTGAAGCCGCGATCCTGCAGCACGCCGAGGAACGGCGTCATCTTGTGCAGCTCCGGCATGCCGTTGGAGCGCGGGCCCTGGAAGCGCATCACCGCGACGAAATCCTTCTCCAGCAAACCGGCCTTGAACGCATCGGCCAGGTCCTGCTGATCCTGGAACACCATGGCCGGCGCTTCGACGATCTGGTTTTCCAGAGCAACGGCGGAAACCTTCATCACGCCGCGACCGAGGTTGCCTTCCATCACGCGCAGGCCGCCTTCTGGCGAGAACGCACGGGCCACCGGACGCAGGATGCTTTCGTCGAGGCTTTCGGTCACGCCTTCACGCCACACCAGTTCGCCGTTGTCGAGGAATGGCTCCTGGGTGTAGCGGCTCAGGCCGTGGCCCATCACGGTGTTGACGTTTTCGTGGAGCAGCCCGGCTTCCAACAGTTCACGGATCAGAAACGACATGCCGCCCGCCGCTTGGAAGTGGTTGATGTCAGCCTTGCCGTTCGGGTAGACGTGGCTCAGTGTCGGCACCACCTCGGAGAGGTCGGCCATGTCCTGCCAGGTCAGCTGAATGCCCGCCGCCATGGCGATGGCCGGCATGTGCAGGGTGTGGTTGGTCGAACCACCAGTGGCGTTCAGGGCGACGATGGAGTTGACCAGCGAGCGCTCGTCGACGATCTCGCCAATCGGCAGGAAGCTGCCGTTCTGTTTGGTCAGGCGCGTCACCTGATGCGCCGCTTCGCGGGTCAGGGCATCGCGCAATGGCGTGTTCGGGTTGACGAAAGACGCGCCCGGCAAGTGTAGGCCCATGACTTCCATCAACAGCTGATTGGTGTTGGCGGTGCCGTAGAAGGTGCAGGTGCCGGGGCTGTGGTAGGAGTTCATTTCCGATTCCAGCAGCTCTTCGCGCGTCGCCTTGCCTTCGGCATAACGCTGACGCACATCGGCTTTCTGCTTGTTGGAAATACCCGAGACCATCGGCCCGCCCGGCACGAAGATCATCGGCAGATGACCGAAACGCAGTGCGCCCATCATCAGGCCCGGGACGATCTTGTCGCAGATGCCGAGCATCAGCGCGCCATCGAACATGTTGTGGGACAGCGCCACGGCGGTGGACAAGGCAATCACTTCACGGCTGGGCAGGCTCAGTTCCATGCCCGGCTCGCCCTGGGTCACACCATCGCACATGGCCGGAGTGCCACCGGCGAACTGACCGACCGAGCCGATCTCGCGCAGGGCCTTTTTGATCAATTCGGGAAAGACTTCGTACGGCTGGTGCGCCGAGAGCATGTCGTTATATGACGAAACAATTGCGATGTTGGCGGAATTCATCATCCGCAGGCTGTGCTTGTCATCGCTCCCGCAACCGGCCACGCCGTGGGCGAAGTTGGCGCACTGCAGTTTGCCGCGCATCGGCCCGTCAGTGGCCGCGCCGCGAATCAATGCAAGGTAAGCCTCACGCGTGGCGCGACTGCGGGCGATAAGGCGTTCGGTGACCTCAAGTACGCGGGGATGCATGTGTAGAACTCCAGGCTAACGGATGTGGCGGACCTGATTGTCTATGCTGATCAAACGCCGTTGTCGATGGGATGACAGACGGTTTTCTCGATCGGTTGGACCAGTTGATTCAGGTCACTCGTTGTAGATTGAACAAAATATTGCCACTAAAAAGGCTTGTTTTCTATTTTTTTGCGAATAATCTTGTAATTCCAACAACAAAACGACGGTAGCGCTGATATATGACTCTTCGAATCGCAATCAATGGTTTTGGCCGGATCGGCCGTAATGTCCTGCGCGCACTCTATACCCAGGGCTACCGTCAGGATCTGCAGATTGTCGCCATCAATGATTTGGGCGACAGCGCGATCAACGCTCATCTACTCAAGTACGACACGGTTCACGGCACGTTCGACGCCGATGTCCAGCACGATCAGGAAAGCCTGACCGTCAATGGTGACCGTATTGCGGTCAGCGCCATTCGCAATCCGGCGGACCTGCCATGGGCCGCAGAAAAGATTGATGTGGTGTTCGAATGCACCGGTCTGTTCACCGACCGCGCCAAAGCCGCCGCGCATATCACCGCCGGCGCCCGCAAAGTGATTATCTCCGCGCCGGCCAAGGGCGCCGACGCCACTGTGGTGTACGGGGTCAACCACGACATCCTGCGCCAGTCGCACCAGATCATTTCCAACGCGTCATGCACCACCAACTGCCTCGCCCCGGTAGCTCAGGTACTGCACCGCGAACTGGGCATCGAAAGCGGCCTGATGACCACGATCCATGCCTACACCAACGACCAGAACCTGACCGACGTTTATCACACCGACCCGTACCGCGCCCGCTCCGCGACCCAGAACATGATCCCGAGCAAGACCGGCGCCGCTGAAGCCGTGGGCCTGGTATTGCCGGAGCTGGCGGGCAAGCTGACCGGCATGGCCGTGCGCGTACCGGTGATCAACGTGTCGCTGGTGGACCTGACCGTGCAGCTGAAAAAAGAGGCCAGCGCCGAGGAAGTCAACGCGCTGCTCAAGCAGGCCAGTCAGCATTCGAAGATTCTCGGTTACAACACCCTGCCGCTGGTTTCCAGCGACTTCAACCACAACCCGCTGTCGTCGATCTTCGACGCCAACCACACCAAGTCCAGCGGCAAGCTGCTCAAGGTCCTGGCCTGGTATGACAACGAGTGGGGCTTCTCCAACCGCATGCTCGATAACTGCCTGGCGCTCTGCAACGCCGAGTGATCGCTGCTCGCTTATGCGCAGGAGCTGCCTCGGCAGCTTCTGCGAAAGCTGTGACAACCTGTCTGGAGCAGTACCCCTCATGATCGGCATCACCTTCACCGAAAAAACCATGGCGGCGCGCAAGCGTATCGCCCTGGTCGCCCATGACCATTGCAAAGCGTTCCTGCTGGACTGGGCCGAGCGCCAGAAACATCGCCTCGCCCAGCATCAACTGGTCGCCACCGGAACCACGGGTTTGTTATTGCAACAACGTCTCGACCTGCCCGTGGAAAGCATGATCAGCGGTCCGCTGGGTGGCGACCAACAACTCGGCGCGCAAATTGCCGAGCAACGGGTCGACATGCTGGTGTTCTTCTGGGACCCGTTCGAGCCCCAGCCCCACGACCCGGACATCAAGGCCTTGCTGCGGGTGGCGGCGGTCTGGAATATCCCCGTGGCGTGCAATGAATGCAGCGCCGACTATTTGCTCAGCAGCCCGTTGATGGAGCAGGCCCACCCGCACCGGATTCCGGATTACGCGACCTATTTGCAGGGTCGTGTCTAACGTCAAAAAGTGAAAACTTCACAAATCAGTGCTTGACCACTCGAGTAGATGATAAGCATTATCATTCGCTCAAAACGGATCAGGTCCTCCCGTGAGTCAATCGCGCTTCAACGACGTCTTCATCACCCAGCGAGTCTCTCTGCTGCGCACGCTGGAGCGGATGGTCAAAAACCACAGCACTGCCGAGGATCTCCTGCAGGAGACTTACCTGCGGGTGACCCGTGCGCTCAGCGAGCGGGCCATCGATCACCTGGAGCCTTTCGTTTTCCAGACCGCCCGCAATCTGGCGCTGGACCACTTGCGTGCGCGGCGCATCCATTCGCGGACCATGGTCGATGACGTGCCGCTGGAGGTAGTGGAAAGCGTTGCCGCCCCCGCCAGCAGCGCCGAAGACGCCGCCCATGCCGAACAACTGCTCGAGCGTTTGAACGTGCGCCTCAGTCAACTCAGTTCCCGCCAGCAACAGATCTTCATCCTCAGCCGCCTGCACGGTCACAGTTACCTTGAGATCGCCGAAAAGCTCGACGTATCCCTGAGCACGGTGCAGAAGGAACTGAAACTGATCATGAGCATTTGCATCGGCGTCGCCGAGCGGGCGAACGGCCACTGAGTCGCCCGTGTCTCGACGGCCATGTTCATCGGGGCTACCCTTGCCCCTCTTTTGCGCTTCACTGAAAAAACAGCCGTGCACAGACACTGCCGAGGAAACACCGTGACGGACACCCACCGCTCCCCTTCGCCTTCATCGGCGCAGGACCCTGCAGACGCGATGGACCAGGCTATGGACTGGCTGATCGTGCTGGACAGCCCGAGCGAAGAACAGTCTCGCCAGTTCCACGATTGGCTCGCCGCCGACCCGGCGCACGCCGCTGCGTTCGCCAAGGCCAAGGAGATCTGGAACGGCCCGCAAGTCACGCAGTGCGCGCAGAACCTCGCCTCGCTTCCTGCCAAAGTCACCGTGCTGTCGCGTCTGCGCCCGCACTGGAAACCCCTGGCCACCGCTGCCGTGCTGATCCTCGGTCTGTTCAGCTTCAGCAACCTGCCGATGCGTTTGCAGGCCGATCACCTGACCGTGGTCGGCGAGCGCCAGCGCCTGCAACTGGAGGATGGCTCGAAGGTATTGCTCAATACCAACTCGGCGTTTTCCAGCACCATCAACGATCAGCAGCGTGTCGCGCGTCTGTATCAGGGCGAGGCGTTTTTCGAGGTGCAGTCCGCACGCGGCCAGCCGCTGGAGATCGACGCTGGCCCGGTCACCGCCAGCGTTCGCGACACCGCCTTCGCCGTGCGTTATCTGGACGGCGTGGCTCAGGTTCGCGTGCAACGCGGCGATGTCGATCTGCGCGCCACCCGCGATGATGCGCGGGTACGTCTGACTGCCGGGGAAAGCATCCGTATCGGCCCCAATGGTTTCGACCGCCCGGCCAAGCTCGATGCCGCCACCGACCTGGCCTGGGTCCAGGGCCGTCTGGTGTTCGAGAACTGTCCGCTGAGCCAGGTGCTGGCGGAACTGCGTCGCTACTATCCGGGCTGGATCATCAACAACAACGAACAGTTGGCAGATGTCGCCGTCACCGGAAACTACCGCCTCGACCAACCGCTGGACGTGGTGCGCTCCCTGGCTCACATCACCTCGGCCAAGCTCAAGGAATACCCGGCGCTGGTCATCTTGAACTGAATGAGAATTATTTTTACTCGATAGTGAACCCTCGTACGTCTCGTTATAGCCAATGCAATTGATTCGCATCCTCGGATGCCGATCAGCACCTATAAAGATTCGTGCGACACGGAGCGCTATCGATGTCCTCTCGCCTTACCCGCCAGTACTCTTCCCCTTCCCGCGTGCTGTCGCTGCTGACCGCCGCCATCCTGATGGCCGGCACTGCGCCGGTCATGGCCGCCAGCGCCGAACAGCCGAGCCGCAACATGGGCGACTATTCGTTCGCGATCGCGCCGCAACCGCTGGTTTCGGCACTCAATGATTTCACCGCGGTGACCGGCTGGCAGGTGGGCTTGCCGGCGGAACTGGGCGATGGTGTGGCATCGCCGGGCGTGCGCGGGTCGCTGCCACCGGAAAAAGCCCTGGAGCGCCTGCTGGTGGGGACCAGCCTGAGCTATCGCAAACTGGGCAATAACAACATCGTGCTGGAGCGCCGCACCAGCGCCGGCACCCTGAACCTGCAACAGGTAACCATCAGCGCCACCCGTAACGAACAGGACGTGAACAGCGTGCCGAGCACCGTCACCGTTCACACCCGCAATGAGCTGGACCGCAACAACGTCAACACCATCAAGGACCTGGTGCGCTACGAACCGGGTGTCTCCGTGGGCGGTGCCGGCACCCGTGGCGGGATCAGCGGCTACAACATCCGCGGCATCGACGGTAACCGCGTGCTGACGCAGATCGATGGCGTCGAAGTGCCCAACGGTTTCTTCAACGGCCCCTACGCCAAGACCCAGCGCAACTATGTCGACCCGGAAATCATCAAGCGCGTGGAAATCCTGCGCGGTCCGGCTTCGGTGCTTTACGGCAGCAACGCCATCGGCGGCGCGGTCAGCTACTTCACCCTCGATCCCGATGACATCATCAAGCCCGGCCAGGACGTCGGCGCGCGCCTCAAGACCGGCTACAGCTCGGCTGACGAGAGCTGGCTGAAATCCGCCACCGTTGCCGGTCGCGCCGATCAGTTCGACGGCCTGCTGCACTACAGCCAGCGCGACGGCCACGAAACCGAATCCTATGGCAGCAACAACGGCACAGGCCTGAGCCGCACCGCCGCCAACCCCGAAGACGTGCGCGCCACCAACGTGCTGGCCAAGATCGGCTGGAACTACAAGGACGATGCGCGACTGGGCCTGGTCTACGAGAAGTACAAGGACGATCGAGACACCGATCAGAAGAGCGCCTATGGCGGACCGTTCTTTGGTGGTGCTCCGACCATTCCGGCCAGCGTGTTGCCCGGCGGCATGTACCAGTGGCGTACCGGTAACGACACCATTACCCGCGAACGTTTCGGCATCGAGCACAGCTTCGCCCTCGACAGCCTGGTGGCGGACAACGTCAAGTGGAGCCTCAATCACCAGATCGCCAAGACCGACCAGAGCACCGACGAGTTCTACTTCCCGATCACCCGCCAGGTGCTGAGAACCCGCGAAACGCTCTACGAAGAAAAGCAGTGGGTGTTCGACGCTCAGTTGGACAAAGGCTTCAGCATCGCCGACACCGAGCATCTACTGACCTACGGCACCACCATCAAGCAGCAGAAAGTCACCGGCTCGCGCAGCGGTAACGGCACGTGCCTGGCGGTCGGTCGTGGCTGCACCGCCATCGGCGCGATCAGCACAGCCGACGTGCTGCGCAAATCCAGCGACTTCCCGGACCCGACCATCAACACTTACAGCGTGTTTGCCCAGGACCAGATCAGCTGGAACGACTGGACCTTCGTGCCGGGCCTGCGCTACGACTACACCGAACTCAAGCCTGACATCACCCAGGAGTTTCTCAACACTGTGTCCGCCGATGGTCGCGGCACCGTCAGCGACGAGAACAAGACCTGGCACAAAGTCTCGCCCAAGTTCGGCCTGACCTACGCCTTCAACGACAACTACACCTGGTACGGCCAGTACGCCGAAGGCTTCCGCACGCCGACCGCCAAGGCGTTGTACGGGCGCTTCGACAACACCGCCGCCGGCTATCGCGTAGAACCGAATCCGGATCTGGAGCCAGAGAAAAGCCAGGGCTACGAGACCGGCCTGCGCGGCAACTTCGAGCAGGGCTCCTTCGATGTGGCCGTGTTCTACAACAAGTACCGCGATTTCATTAACGAAGACGCCGTTACTCCAGGCTACGATGAGCCGACCTTCCAGAGCGCCAATATCAAGCACGCCACCATCAAGGGTGCCGAGATCAAAGGCCGTCTGAACCTCGACGCTTTCGGCGCGCCGCAAGGCCTGTACACCCAGGGCTCGGTGGCCTACGCCTACGGCCGCAACAACGACAACGGCGAGCCGCTCAACAGCGTCAACCCGCTGACCGGCGTATTCGGCCTCGGCTACGACCAGGAGAAATTCGGCGGTTTGCTCAGTTGGACTCTGGTCAAGCGCAAGGACCGCGTCGACGACAGTAACTTCAAGTCGCCGGACGGCGTCAGCAGCCAGTTCAAGACCCCGGGCTTCGGCGTGCTGGACATGAGCGCCTACTACAAGGTGACCGACGACGTGACCGTCAGCGGTGGCGTCTACAACCTGACCGACAAGAAGTACTGGCTGTGGGATGACGTGCGCGGCTACGACAGCGTCGGCGAAGCCTCGGTGACGCAACCGGCCAACCTCGATCGCCTGACCCAGCCGGGTCGAAACTTCGCGGTCAATCTGATCTGGGATATCTGATCCCGACGACCTCGCTGCGCGACTGGATAACGGTTGCGCAGCGAGGATTTTTTACTGTCCGGCACCTGCTCATTCGTCTCGTTACCAGGCACTACTCTTTCTCAAGGATTTTCCATGACCACTCAGGACACGGCTGCACGCCCGGCCTTGCGCTCGCAGCGGCTGAACCAGATCACCCACGAACCCCACAGCAAACTCGACGCGCTGGTCAAAGCCCACGCGCCGTTCGAAACCCAGGCCAACTTCGCCCGTTTCGTGGTGGCGCAGTATCTGTTCCAGTCGGAGCTGGTGGCGCTGTACAACGATTCCGAGTTGACCGCGATGGTCCCGGACTTGCCGGCCCGCTGCCGTGCCGAGGCGGCGAAGGCTGACCTCGCCGACCTGGACACTGAAGTGCCTGCGCCCGTTGCCGGTGCGGTGAACAACCCGAGCAAGGCCGAAGCCCTGGGCTGGCTGTTCGTCTCCGAGGGTTCGAAGCTCGGTGCGGCGTTCCTGATCAAGCGTGCGGTGGGCCTGGGCCTGAGCGAAACCTTCGGCGCCCGTCACCTGGGCGAACCGGCCGGCGGTCGTGCGCAGGGCTGGAAGAACTTCGTCAAAACCCTCGATGAGCTGGAGTTCAGCGCCGAAGAAGAAGCGCAGCTGGACAAGGGCGCCATCGACGCGTTCAACCGCTTCACCGTGTTGCTCGAACAGGCCTACACCCCGGAAACTGCCTGATTTGCTTTATGTAGGAGCGAGGCTTGCCCGCGAAGAATCCACCGCGGTATTTCTGA
>NZ_JBSVXG010000211.1:0-9751 GCF_054070595.1 Pseudomonas sp. SDO55104_S430
TACGGATACGGGGTACGGTATCTGTAGGAGCGAGGCTTGCCCGCGAAGGCAATTTCAAATTTTACAAATCTTCGGAAAGCACCTTGGAAAGCATATCCACAAAGAAATCCACGCTCTGGCGCGACGTGACCATCGGCGGCTTGATCTTGAGCACATTCAGGTAATCCCCGGTCGGCTGCATGAAAATCCCCAGATCACGCAGACGATTGCACAGCGCCGTGGTTTCCTCGGTCGCCGGTTCCAGGGTTTCGCGGTTGCGGATCAGCTCCACGCCCAGGTAGAAACCGGAACCATGCACCGCCCCCACCAGCGGATGAATATTGACCAATGCCTCCAGACGCTCCTTGAAGTAGCCGCCCACCACCTGGGCGTTCTCCCAGAGCTTTTCCCCTTCCATGACATCCAGCACCGCCATGCCGATCTCGCAACTGACCGGGCTGCCGCCGGCCGACGAGAAGAAATACCCCTCGGCTTCCAGCGCCTCGGCGATTTCCCGGCGGGTGATCACCGCGCCCAGCGGCTGGCCGTTACCCATGCCCTTGGCCATGGTGATGATGTCCGGCACCACGCCCTGCTCTTCGAAGCCCCAGAAGAAGTGGCCCATGCGTCCGTAACCGACCTGCACTTCGTCGGCGATGCACACGCCGCCCTGGGCGCGCACCTTGGCGTAGACCTCTTTGAGGTAGCCCGCGGGAAGCGAGATGCCGCCGGCATTGCCATACACCGGCTCGCAGATGAAACCGGCCAGCTGGCGTTTCTGCTCGGCGATCTTCGCCAGGTTGTGTTCGACGCTGCGCACGTAGTCCGGCGCGCTGTCCGGGCCGCGGAATTCGCCGCGATAGGTGTTCGGCGCCACCACCG
This sequence comes from Pseudomonas sp. SDO55104_S430, assembly GCF_054070595.1. Classification (NCBI taxonomy): domain Bacteria; kingdom Pseudomonadati; phylum Pseudomonadota; class Gammaproteobacteria; order Pseudomonadales; family Pseudomonadaceae; genus Pseudomonas; species Pseudomonas sp. SDO55104_S430. Next base: position 862 of record NZ_JBSVXG010000211.1, read on the forward strand.
GATGCACCCAGTCCGGGCGGCTGCTCAAGGCCTTGGGGTTGTCGGCGATCGACGTCGACACCGCGTCCGCGCCCACGGTCCAGCCGTGATAGGCCTCCAGCACGCTGACAATGTCGCGCCCGCCGCTGTAGGCCCAGGCCAGACGGATCGCCAGGTCGTTGGCCTCGCTGCCGCTGTTGACCAAGAACACGCGGTCCATGGAGTCCGGCGCCAGTTTCAGCAAGCGCTCGGAAAACTCCGCCACGGCGGCATAGTTGAAGCGCGAGTTGGTGTTGAGCAGCGACCATTGGCGGCTGGCGACGGCGGCCATGCGCGGATGACCGTGACCGAGCACCGCGACGTTGTTGAGCATGTCGAGGTAGGAACGACCCTGCATGTCGATCAGGTGATTGCGCCAGCCGCGTTCGATACGCGGCGGGTCGACGTAATAGTGTTTCTGCGTGCGGGCGAAGCTGGCGTCGCGACGGGCCAGCAAGGTCTGCGCATCGAGCTCTTCTTCCGCGTCACAGGCCAGCCCCAGCAGCGCCGCCGGAGACGGGCACAGCGCCTGCCAGGCCGCTGCGCGGGTCGGCGTGCAGAACAGCGGCGCATTGAACGATGCGTCACGGCACAGCTGCACCACCAAAGGTCCGCTGACGGCGCCCAACACCTGGCCTTTGACCAGCGCGGCACCAGCATGCACCGAAGACGTCACGCCCCACAAACGCACGCTCAGCTGCGGGCCGTCCAGTTGCAGCACGCCCGCCGAAGGCTGGTGCACCACACCGGCAAACGGCGCTTCGACCGCCGTGCCCTGAGGTACACGCAACTCGACGTGCAACGGGAACGTCTCGGGCTCGATGGCGCTGTCCGGCTGGGTGCGGGACAGCCGGTATTGCCCATAACGACTGGCCGCCAGCCCGTGAAACTTCTCGGCGCCATCGAGCAAACGCTGATCGATGCCCTCTTCTTCCCAATTGCCGGCCTCGAAGTGATAGCTCAGCACCCCCAGATCGATCAACGGAAACTCACGCCCCACCAGGCTCGGCAGCAGCGGCGCGAAGCCTTCGGTGACGATGGCCGGCAGGTTCTGCCCGACGGCGGTGAGGATCGCCGCTTCCATCAGCGCCAGCGGCACCGAGGTCGCCACGCGGAAGATTTCCCACTCGTGGGTCAGGTTGTCGCGACTGTAGGTGTTGCCCGGATCGATGCTGACCTGCTGCTCGCCACTGAGCACCAGCACCGCCGCACGGGCGACGATCAGCGGCCACAGCGCCAGCAGTTCTTCATGGGTCAGCGGGTTGACCGCGTGATAGGCCTGCACCGCCGGCAAAATGCAGAACGGATCGCCATCGCCGTGGTGCAGCAGGGCCGCGCAGGTCACGGACAGATCGGTGATGCGCCAGGTGCGCACCAGATCACCGAAATCGATCACGCCCTGCAACTGCCACTGACGCTCGGCGTCGCGCTGCCAGACCACGTTGTCATCGGTGATGTCCATGTGAATGGCCTGCACCGGCAACTTCTCCACCAGCGGCTGCAGGTGACGTTCAGCCTGCGCCGCCGCTTCAGCGATCAGTTTGCGCTGGGCGTCGTCCTGGATCACCGGCAGCAGATGCGCGATCAACGCCTGGGCGTGGCGCGCGTCCCATTGCAGCGTGCGTACCAGGCCCGGATGGTCGAAGGCCGCCAGCGCCAGGTCCATCTCGCCGCACAGGCGACCGAAACCGGCCACTACGGTGCGGTTGAAATGGTCGAGGTGAGTCAGGGACTGACCTTCGATGTAATCGAGCAGACGTACATGCACCGCCTGGCCCGCGACATCCAGCGACAGCAGATCCTCACCGCTTTTCGCCGGGATCACCCGCGGCACGTGCACGTCGGGGTGCTGCCCCAGATGCTTGAGGCCGGCGTGTTGAGCCTGCAACTCCACGGCTGAATAATCGCCGCGGCAGATTTTCAGGACGAAACGACCCCGGTCACTGTCGACGCGGTAATTCAGATCCTGTTGACTGCCCAGAGCCTGCAACTTGCCGCTCAGCCCGTAATGTTCCTGCAACAGCTCAAGTGCCTGCTGCGCAGAAACCTGCGGGCTGGGCAAACTGGCGCGATGAATCAAGGTGGCGAGTGGCATGGAACGGACTCCAGGATGAGGGTGTTAAATTTATTAGGCGCCTATATCGCCACTGCTCGAGCCGATACGCAACCCCCCGCCCCCGACTTGCCCGCCCAGCGGTGACTCGCACCCGACGACGCTTTGCGCAAGAATGTCGCCCAGCAACGCTTACTGTCGGAGAGAACCATGAATGTCATTGCCACCGAGCTGCCCGGAATTCTGATCCTCGAACCCCGGGTGCTGGAGGACGAACGTGGTTTCTTTCTCGAAAGCTTCAACGCCGAAACCTTCGCCCACGCCACCGGCGTGCAGGCAACCTTCGTTCAGGACAACCATTCGCGCTCGAAGAAAGGCGTCTTGCGCGGCCTGCATTACCAACTGGAAACGCCCCAAGGCAAACTGGTTCGCGTCATTAGCGGCCAAGTCCTGGACGTGACGGTGGACCTGCGCCGCAGCTCGCCGCATTTCGGCCAGTGGCTGGCGGTGCATCTGCGCGCCGAAGACCATCGCCAGCTGTGGATTCCCGAGGGTTTCGCCCACGGCTTCGTCGCCTTGAGCGAGGCCGCCGAGGTGCTCTACAAGACCACCGACTATTACGATCCACACGCCGAGCGCACTATTCGCTGGGACGACCCGGACCTGGCCATCGACTGGCAGCTGGATGGCGCGCCGCTGCTCTCGGCCAAGGATCAATGCGCAGCACTGTTCAAGGATGCCGACGTCTTTGCCTAGCCAAAATGTACCCATGACAACGAACCGTCTGCGCAGACCCCGCTGGCGCAGCCTGGCCCTGCTCGCGCTGTGTCTGGCGCCGCTGCTGTGGCCGCTTGAGCATCTGGCCGAGCGTTATTACCGCAGCGAACTGGCCGGGCAGAATCGCCAGACTCTGGACCTCTACGTGGCCAACCTGCTGGGCACCCTGCACCGCTATGAAGTGCTGCCGCAGATTCTCGGCGACCTGCCGGCCCTGCGCGCCGTGCTCGGCGCGCCCGACGACAGCGTCAACCAGGGCAACGCCAACCGACTGTTAAAAAACATCAGCACCCAGACCGGTGCCGAAGTCATGTACCTGATGGACACCACGGGCAAGACCCTGGCGGCCTCCAACTGGGATAAACACGACAGTTTCGTCGGACGCAATTTTTCCTTCAGGCCGTATTTCAGCGAAGCCATGGCCGGGCGCCTCGGGCGCTTTTTCGGGCTGGGCACCACGTCTGCCAAGCGCGGTTACTTCTTCGCCGCCGCCGTGCGCAACGGCGAGAAAATCACCGGCGTGCTGGTGGTCAAGGTCGATCTGGACCACACCGAAAGCCTGTGGGGCAAAACCCCCGAACAACTGCTGCTGACCGACCACAACGGCGTGGTCATTCTCACCTCGCGGCCGGAATGGCGTTTCCGCGCGACCCGCCCGTTGAGCGAAGACGAGCGCCTGGCCATCAGCGCGATCCAGCCGTATCCGACCCGCGAGCCGAAGCCGCTCAAGCTCAATACCAATGCCTGGCTGACCCAGACCCAGACCATCGCGGAAACTGGCTGGAACGTCAGCATCCTTGCCCCACGCACCCTGATCGACCGGCCCGTGCGCACCGTGGTCGCCATCGGCGGTGCGACTTTATTGGTAGTGATGTTGCTGCTCGGCCTGATGATGCAGCGCCGCCGCCATTACCTGGAGCGTATCGATTTCGAGGCCAAGGCCCGGCGTGAACTCGAAGGCCGCGTCGCCGAGCGCACCAGTGACCTGGAAGGACTCAACCGGCGCCTCAAACAGGAAGTGCTGGAACGCGAACAGGCCCAGCAGGAGCTGGTGCGCGCCCAGGACGATGTGGTTCAGGCCGGCAAGCTCTCGGCTCTGGGAACGATGTCGGCAAGCATCAGCCACGAACTCAACCAGCCCATCGCCGCGATCCGCAGTTACGCGGAGAACGCCGAAGTGCTGCTCGACCACCAGCGCACCGACGACGCGCGCGGCAACCTCAAGCTGATCAGCGAACTGACCGGGCGCATGGCCTCGATCATCGCCCACCTGCGCGCCTTTGCCCGCCGCGACCGCCACGCCCCGGAAAGCGTCGCCCTGCAACCGGCACTGGACGACGCCCTGGCGCTGCTGGCCAAGCGCCGGCGCAGCATGGAGGTGGAGCTGATCCGCGATTTGCCCGCCGCGACGCTGTGGGTCGAGGCCGGGGAAACCCGCCTGCGTCAGGTACTCGGCAACCTGCTGGCCAACGCCCTGGATGCCCTGACCGAAAAAGGCCCGCCGCGAAAACTCTGGTTGAGTGCCCAATCCACCGCCGATGGCGTCAACCTGTACATTCGCGACAACGGCCCCGGTTTCTGCATGGAAGCCCTCGGCCGCGCCAGCGAGCCCTTCTACACCACCAAGACCCGCACCCAGGGGCTTGGCCTGGGCCTGGCGATCTGCGAGACCCTGATGCGCGCTTTCGGTGGTGAACTGTCGTTCGCCAACCACAAGGAAGGTGGCGCGCTGATTACCCTGAAACTGCGCGCAGGCGCACCGGGCGTGAGCCTGCAACCGTCCGAGGACCGAAGTGCATGACCATCGACAATCGCATTCAGGTCGTGTTGATCGACGACGATCCCCACTTGCGTCAGGCCCTGAGCCAGACCCTCGATCTGGCCGGCCTGAAGGTGGTGTCGCTGGGCGAAGCCCGTGGCCTGGCCGCGCAAATCGAACGCGACTGGCCGGGTGTGGTGGTCAGCGACATTCGCATGCCCGGCATGGACGGTATCGAGTTGCTCAACGAACTGCATGCCCAGGACCCGGAGCTGCCGGTGCTGCTGATCACCGGCCACGGCGACGTGCCGCTGGCGGTGCAAGCGATGCGCGCCGGGGCTTATGACTTTCTGGAAAAACCCTTCGCCAGCGATGCCCTGCTCGACAGCGTGCGCCGCGCCCTGGCCCTGCGCCGTCTGGTGCTGGATAACCGCAGCCTGCGGCTGGCCTTGAGCGATCGCAATGAACTGAGTACGCGACTGGTCGGGCAATCGCCTTCGATGTTGCGTCTGCGCGAACAAATTGGCGCCTTGGCGGCGACCAGGGCCGACGTGCTGATCCTCGGCGAAACCGGCGCCGGCAAGGAAGTGGTCGCCAGGGCGCTGCATGATCTGTCGAACCGCCGAAGCGGCCCGTTTGTGGCGATCAACGCAGGAGCCTTGGCCGAGTCGGTGGTCGAAAGCGAGTTGTTCGGCCACGAGCCCGGCGCCTTCACTGGGGCGCAGAAACGGCGCATCGGCAAGTTCGAATTCGCCAACGGCGGCACCCTGTTCCTCGATGAAATCGAGAGCATGAGCCTGGATGTACAGGTGAAGTTGCTGCGTTTGCTGCAAGAGCGGGTGGTCGAACGCCTGGGCGGTAACCAACTGATCCCCCTGGACATCCGCATCATCGCCGCCACCAAGGAAGACCTGCGCCAGTCCGCCGATCAGGGCCGTTTCCGCGCCGACCTTTATTACCGCCTGAACGTCGCACCGCTGCGCATTCCGCCGCTGCGCGAACGTGGCGAAGATGCGCTGGTGCTGTTCCAGCACTATGCCGACGAAGCGAGCGCCCGCCACGGTTTGCCACCCCATGAACTGCAACCTGGCCAGCGCGCCCTGCTGTTGCGTCACACCTGGCCGGGCAACGTGCGCGAACTACAGAACGCCGCCGAACGCTTTGCCCTGGGCCTTGAACTGGCGCTGGACAACAACGAGGCCCAAGGCGCTGCCGGCACCACGGTCGAAGTGGTCAGCGGCGGCTTGAGCGAGCAAGTGGAAAACTTCGAAAAAACCCTGATCGCCGCCGAGCTGGCGCGCTCGCACAGCTCCTTGCGCAGCGTCGCCGAAGCCCTGGGCATTCCGCGCAAGACTTTGCACGACAAGCTGCGCAAGCACGGCCTGAGCTTCGCCGACAGTGGTGGTGCCAACCATAGCGACGAACTCGAGTGAGCCAACGTCCGATCAACTTCTGCACACAAGAGAGCGCTGAATGAGCCGCGACAGTCGTCAACTGGAATCGATCCTGCACCACGACATCCCCCTCACCCGGGACATGGGCCTCAAAGTGCTCGACTGGCACGATCAGCAACTGCGCCTGCACTTGCCGCTGGAGGCCAACGTCAATCACAAGAGCACCATGTTCGGCGGCAGCCTGTATTGCGGCGCGGTGCTGGCGGGTTGGGGCTGGATGCATTTGCGACTGAAGGAAGAAGGCATTACCGACGGGCATATCGTGATTCAGGAAGGCCAGATCAACTATCCGCTACCGGTGACGGGCGACGCCCACGCCATCTGCCCGGCGCCGAGTGCGCAGGTGTGGAAGAAGTTTCTGACGATGTATCAGCGTTATGGCCGGGCGCGGTTGGCCCTGAATACGCGGGTGGTGAATGCGGGAAGCGATGAGGATGCGGTGAGGTTCGTGGGGCAGTATGTTCTGCACCGGTAGAGTACCTGTGGCGAGGGGGCTTGTCGAAACGTCGCACCGCCCCGTTGGGTCGCAAAGCGGCCCCAAAAAGATGGGACTGCTGCGCAGTCCAACGGGGGCAAGCCCCCTCGCCACAGAGGTAATGAGGTAATGAGGTAATACGGACTCAGGAACGGGCCAGTTCCAACAAAGTCTCCCGCCAAGCCGCCTTCGCCGGCAACGCCAGGAAAAACCCGTTCAACAACGATTCCCGCGCTGGATAACTGAACGGCTCACCACTCAAATCCAGCACCTCGCCGCCCGCCCCTTCCAGCACACCCTGCGCCGCCGCCGTGTCCCACTGGGAAGTCGGCGCCAGACGCGGATAGCAATCCGCCGCCCCTTCAGCCAACAGACAAAACTTCAGCGAACTGCCGATGTTCGCCAGTTCCAGTTCACCCAATCCGCTGCTCAAGCCCGCCAGCAAACGCTCCTGTTCCGGGCTGGAGTGCCGACGGCTGGCAACCACGGTAAAGGCTTTCCCCGCCGGCGGCACTTCGCGCACTTGAATCGGCTGCGGTTCGGCACCTTTGTCGCCACGCCACGCACCCAACCCCGCACCACCGACATAAAACCGGCCGTTGGTCGGCATCGAAACCACGCCGAACACCACCCGCCCCTGCTCGATCAGCGCGATATTGACGGTGAACTCTTCACTACCCGAAATGAATTCCTTGGTGCCGTCCAGCGGGTCCACCAGCCACCAGCGCTGCCAGCCGGCGCGCACGTTTTGCGGGATGTTGGCGTCTTCTTCGGACAACACGGGGATGCTCGGGTCCAGCGCCGTCAGCCCGGCGACGATCAGATGGTGAGCGGCCAGATCCGCAGCCGTAACCGGCGAATCATCGGACTTGGCCGTTACCGCAGTGCCTGTGCGCCAGAACGGCAGGATCGCATCGCCCGCCTTCAACGCCAGTTCGATCACCGGCGCCATCAATGGATGAGGGAAATTCATGGCAGGAACACTCCGCGCTGGGTCAACAGATCTCGGGCCAGGTACAACGCCGCCAAGGCGCGGCCTTCAGTGAATTGCGGATTTTGCGCCAACGCCGACAGCTCCCGCAGATTGACCTTGCCCAGCCCCATGGGCTCCGGCTCGTCACCTGGCAGACGCTCTTCGTACAGATCGGTGGCCAGCACCACCTGGATCTTCTGGCTCATGTAACCGGGCGACAACGACAACTCGGTCAGATGCTCCAGCTGCCGCGCGCCAAAACCGGCCTCTTCTTTAAGCTCACGGTCCGCCGCCGCCAGCACGTCTTCACCCGGCTCGATCAAGCCCTTGGGCAACGACAGTTCGTATTCGTCCGTGCCGCCGCAATACTCCTCGACCAGCACCGCATGATCAGCATCGAGCATCGCCACCACCATCACCGCGCCATAACCGGCACCTTTGCCAACCAGGCGCTCATAGGTGCGTTCCACGCCATTGGAAAAGCGCAGCTTGAGCTCTTCAACGCAGAACAAACGACTGGTGGCGACGATTTCGCGGGCGAGGACGGTGGGTTTCTGGCGCATGCAAAGCTCCTTGGCGTGAACGCGCTACTATAACGCGGCTTTCCCGATTGTTTACGCCAGATATCTTTCTACCGCCCGAGACACTGCCATGCCTTTATTACCATGGCCCGACATCGACACCGTCCTGCTGGACATGGACGGCACGCTGTTGGACCTGCACTTCGACAACCATTTCTGGCTGGAGCATCTGCCCCAGCGCTACGCCGAATTGCACGGGGTCAGCCGGGCCATGGCCGAGCTTGAGTTGCAGCCGCTGTTCGAACGCAACGCCGGCCAGTTGCAGTGGTACTGCCTGGATTTCTGGAGCGCGGAACTGAAGCTTCCGGTGCGCGAACTGAAACTGGAAACCGCCCATTTGATCGCCCTGCGCCCGGACGCGGACACTTTTCTTGCGGCGATCAAAAAGGCCGGCAAGCGTGTGGTGATGATCACCAACGCGCACCGCGATTCACTGTCGCTCAAGCTTGAAAGGATCGAACTGGCGCCGTACTTCGAGCGTTTGATCAGCTCTCATGATTACGGTTTCCCCAAAGAGAACCCGCAGTTCTGGGACGCGTTGCAGGCCGACATCGATTTCGACCCGGCGCGCAGCCTGTTCATCGACGACACCTTGCCGATTCTGCGCAGTGCGCGGGATTTCGGCGTGGCGCATCTGCTGGCCGTCAAAGAGCCCGACAGCCGCAAGGGGCCCAAGGACACGGCGGAGTTTGCGGCGGTTGAGGATTATCGGGAGTTGATTGCAGGCCTTTAAAACCGAGGCGCCTGGTTCGCGGGCAAGCCTCGCTCCTACAGGTCAAATTTGTGATCGACACAAAACC
>NZ_JBSVXG010000212.1:0-9732 GCF_054070595.1 Pseudomonas sp. SDO55104_S430
GGTTTTGGGTTGTTCACACAATTAGCGCACGACACAAATCCCTGTGGGAGCGGGCTTGCCCGCGAAGACGTCAGTCGCCATTACAAAGAATCCAGCCTCTTGTCTTGCGAGAGGCACCCTCAGTATATGGCAGATTTTCAACCACCCGCTTCAGGCGCAGGATAGCGCCATGAATACTCTCGCCGCGTTCTACGAAAACCTCGGTCTAGCCTTGTCTGTGCTGGTCATCGCCACCTTCCTGCTCGCCGGCACCATCAAGGGTGTGATCGGCCTTGGGCTACCGACTATCTCCATGGGCTTGCTCGGTCTGGCTATGGCGCCGTCGCAGGCTGCTGCGCTGTTGATCATTCCGGCCACGCTGACCAATGTCTGGCAACTGGCGTTCGGCGGTCATCTGCGGGGGCTGGTCAGGCGGCTGTGGCCGATGCTGCTGGCGATCTTCATCGGCACCGGCGCGGGCACGCTGTGGATCGGCATGGTCGGCGGGCATTGGGTGGTGCGCGGTCTGGGGGCGGCGTTGTTGCTCTATGCGCTGAGCGGTCTGTTTCTGCCGACCTTGCGCGTCAGCGAACAGAGCGAAGGCTGGCTCGGTCCGCTGTGTGGTCTGATCACCGGCGTCATCACTTCGGCCACCGGCGTGTTCGTGATTCCGGCGGTGCCATATCTGCAGGCGCTGGGCCTGAGCAAGGACGAACTGGTGCAGGCGCTGGGGCTGTCGTTCACCGTCTCGACCCTGGCCCTGGCCGCCGGGCTGTTATGGCGCGGCGCCCTGGGCGGGGGCGAGTTGAGCGCCTCGCTGCTGGCGCTGATCCCGGCGGTGCTCGGCATGTGGCTGGGGCAGTGGCTGCGTCAACGGATCAGCGCGGTGTTGTTCAAGCGCGTGTTCTTCATTGGCCTGGGCTTGCTTGGCGGCCATCTGTTGATCAGCGGCTAGCGGAGGACGAGCTGATCATCTCGATGGCGCGAATCTCGAAGTCCCGTTCCAGGTACTCGTCGCGCTGAGCCAGAAACTGCTTCATGTGCGGCAGGTTTGAATGCACTTCCAGGTGCGCCTGGGATTGCCAGATCTCGTAGAAGATAAACAGGGTCGGGTCCTGCTTGTCGCGCAGCATGTGGTACTCGATGCAGCCGGGCTCGGCGCGACTCTCTTCCACGTAACCGCTGAAAAACGCTTCGAAGGCGTCGGATTTTTCCGGGCGGGTCTTGGCGTGCAGGATGAAGCCTTGCATTTCACTCACTGAAAACTCTCCTCAAGTCAGAATCGGCGCCAGTCTAGGGCAATAATCGCCTGTTGATTCGTGCGTGTAGGTCAAATGAGATTTGCGAAAGCGCTGCTTTTTCCGCGCGAGGTGCGCCGGTAAGGTGCTGCCCCTCAAATTTCTAAACCCCTCCGAGTTCCCGATGAAAAAAGTCCTGTTACTCAATGGCGGCAAACAATTCGCCCACTCCGACGGCCGCTACAACGCCACCCTGCACGACGCCGCGCTGGCGGTACTGGATCGCGGTGGTCTGGACGTCAAAACCACCTTCATTGACGGCGGCTACGACATCGCCGAAGAAGTGGCCAAGTTCCTCTGGGCCGACGTGATCATTTACCAGATGCCCGGCTGGTGGATGGGCGCGCCGTGGACCGTGAAGAAGTACATCGACGAAGTCTTCACCGAAGGCCACGGCAGCCTCTACGCCAGCGACGGCCGCACCCGCTCCGATTCGTCGCAGAAGTACGGCAGTGGCGGCCTGATCCAGGGCAAGCAGTACATGCTGTCGCTGACCTGGAACGCACCGCAGCAGGCCTTCGACGACCCGACCGATTTCTTCGAAGGCAAGGGTGTGGACGCGGTGTACTTCCCGTTCCACAAGGCCAACGAATTCCTCGGCATGACCGGCCTTCCGACCTTCCTGGCGGTGGACGTGATGAAGCGTCCGGACATCGAAGGGCATGTGGCGCAGTACGAGCGGCATCTGGCTGAGGTGTTTGGCCTTAAGGCGTGATGCTCGACTACTATCGGCAGTCAGAACGATGGGTTTTTGTGACTGAAGGGCTTTTGTGGCGAGGGGGCTTGTCGAAACGTCGCACCGCCCCGTTGGGCCGCGCAGCGGCCCCAGAAAATGGGACTGCTGCGCAGTCCAACGGGGGCAAGCCCCCTCGCCACAATGGTCCCCATCAGCCCACCAGACGCAGGACTATCGACAAGGAACACACGTGAAAGCCAGATCCGATGAATTGCAGATCTTCGTCTGCGTGATTGAATGCGGATCGATTTCCGCGGCGGCCGAGCAGGTCGGGCAGACGCCGTCGGCGGTGAGTCGCACCTTGTCGCGGCTGGAGGCCAAGCTCGACACCACCCTGATCAACCGCACGACAAGACGCATGGACCTGACCGAGGAGGGCAAGTACTTCTTCGAACACGCCAAGCTGATTCTCGATCAGATGGACGAACTCGAAGAGCGTTTGTCATCGCGCCAGCAGACGCCATCCGGACGCCTGCGCATCAACGCCGCATCACCCTTCATGCTGCACGCCATCGTGCCCTACATCGATGAGTTCCGAAGGCTCTACCCCGAGATCCAGCTCGAACTCAACAGCAACGACCTGATCATCGACCTGCTCGAACAAAGCACCGATATCGCCATCCGCATCGGCACTCTGGCCGACTCGACCCTGCACGCGCGCTCGCTTGGCTGCAGCCCGATCCACATCGTCGCCAGCCCCGCCTATCTGGAAAAGCACGGCACGCCGACAGCGGTGGCGGACCTGTCCGAGCACACCCTGCTGGGCTTCACCCAGAACGAAGGCCTCAATCAGTGGCCGTTGCGTTACGTGCATGGCGATCGCTGGCCGATCGAGGCCGCGCTCAGCGCTTCCAGCGGCGAGACCATTCGCCACCTGGCACTGGAAGGCCAGGGCATCGCCAGCCTGTCCCACTACATGACCATCGAGGACATTCGTGCCGGGCGCTTGAAAGTGGTGCTGGCCGAGTTCAACAGCGGCTACCGCCAGCCGATCAACGCGGTGTACTACCGCAACTCGCAACTGGCCTTGCGCATTCAATGTTTCCTCGACTTCATCCAGGGCAAGCTGGCGCTCTATGCCAGCTCGGACTTCAAGGACTGATTCGTGATCCCTGCGCAAGAGTGAATTGGGCCAGCGGGGATTTTTCCTCGCCGACCGCTGCCCGATACTCGTCGCATCACTTATTAACGCAGGGAGTTTCTCCATGAACGTATTCGTTACCGGCGCTGCCGGCTTCATCGGCGGTTCCATCGCCACGGGCCTGATCCAGGCGGGCCACCGCGTCACGGGTCTGGTGCGCAACGCCGAGCAGGCCGATGAATTGAAAGCGCTGGGCATCACTCCGGTGGTCGGCACCCTGGATGACAGCGCATTGCTGGCTGAACAAGCCAAGGCCGCCGACGCGGTGATCAACGCCGCCAGCAGCGACCATCGCGGCGCGGTGGAGGCCTTGCTCGATGCCCTGCGCGGCACGAACAAAGTGTTTCTGCACACCAGCGGTTCGAGCATCGTCGGCGATGCCTCGGGCGGAAAATCCAGCGACGTCATCTACTTTGAAGACAACCTGCCGGAGCCGACCGTGGACAAGGCCGCCCGGGTGGCCATCGACAACCTGATCCTGGCAGCGGCGAAGGACGGGGTGAATTCGGCGGTCATCTGTAACACCCTGATCTACGGCCACAGCCTGGGCGTCAATCGCGACAGCGTGCAGTTGCCGCGTTTGCTGAAACAGGCGCGCAAAAGCGGCGTGGTGCGCCATGTCGGGACCGGGCAGAACATCTGGTCCAACGTTCACATCGAGGACGTGGTGTCGCTGTATCTGCTGGCGCTGACCAAAAATGTGCCGGGCACTTTCTACTTTGTGGAAAGCGGCGAGGCGTCGTTCGTCGACATGACCACCGCTATGGCCAAGGCGCTGAACCTGGGCGAACCGCAGGACTGGCCGCTCAAGGATGCCGAGGCCGAGTGGGGATATGAAATGGCCAACTATGGCCTGGGCTCCAACAGCCGGGTGCGTGGCAAGCATGCGCGGGAACTGTTGGGTTGGGTGCCCAAGCGGACTTCGGTGGTGGAGTGGATTCGTAACGAGATGGTGTGAGTTCGCTTTAGACCGTGTCATCGTTCATCGCGGGCAAGCCCGCTCCCACAGGGATTGAGTCGTTCACACATCCATTGAACGACAGGGACCTTGTGGGAGCGGGCTTGCCCGCGATGGCGTTTTCAAAACCGCCACAACTGGCCGGGTTGCCCTCAATTCCGTAACATCCGCACATTCTTTTCGCGACTCCAGCATGCGGTCCCCCATGAAACCAAAAAACCTGCGCGCCGATATCCTGGCCGGCCTCACCACGTCTTTTGCCTTGCTGCCCGAATGCATCGCCTTCGCGCTGGTGGCTCATCTCAATCCGCTGATGGGCCTGTATGGCGCGTTCTTCATCTGTACGTTGACGGCGCTATTCGGCGGCCGGCCGGGGATGGTGTCGGGGGCGGCCGGTTCGATGGCGGTGGTGATCGTCGCACTGGTGGTGCAGCACGGGGTGCAGTATCTGCTGGCCACGGTGTTGCTGGGCGGGTTGATCATGATGGCGTTCGGTCTGCTCAGGCTCGGCAAACTGGTGCGCATGGTGCCGCATCCGGTGATGCTCGGGTTCGTCAACGGCCTGGCGATCATCATTGCCCTGGCGCAGCTGGAGCATTTCAAGGACGGTGAAGCGTGGCTGAGCGGCGCGCCGCTGTACATGATGATCGGGCTGGTCGCGGTGACGATGGCGATCGTCTACGTGTTGCCACGCCTGACCCGCACGGTGCCGCCGGCGCTGGTGGCGATCCTCGGCGTGGGCCTGGCGGTGTACCTGCTCGGCCTGCCGACCCGCACTCTCGGCGACATGGCGCACATCGCCGGCGGCTTGCCGACCTTCGCCTTGCCGGACATCCCGTGGAACCTCGACACCCTGCGCATCATCGCTCCCTACGCGATCCTGATGGCGCTGGTAGGCCTGCTGGAAACCCTGCTGACCCTGAACCTCACCGACGAAATCACCGAGAGCCGTGGCTATCCGGACCGCGAGTGCGTGGCACTGGGCGCGGCGAACATGGTGTCTGGTGCGTTTGGCGGCATGGGCGGTTGCGCGATGATCGGCCAGACCGTGATCAACCTCAGCTCCGGCGGCCGTGGTCGCCTGTCCGGGGTGGTGGCCGGGGTGGCGATTGTGCTGTTCATCCTGTTCCTGTCGCCGCTGATCGAGCGCATCCCGCTGGCGGCGCTGGTAGGGGTGATGTTCGTGGTGTCGCAGCAGACCTTCGCCTGGGCTTCGCTGCGGGTGGTGAACAAAGTGCCGCTCAATGATGTGCTGGTGATTATCGCGGTGACGGTGATCACGGTATTTACCGATCTGGCCACGGCAGTGCTGTGCGGGATCATCATCGCCGCGCTGAATTTCGCCTGGCAGCAGGCCCGCGAGCTGTACGCCGACAGCCATCTGGAAGCCGACGGCAGCAAGCTGTACCTGATGCACGGCACGCTGTTCTTCGCCTCGACCACGCCTTTCCTCAACCAGTTCGATCCGGCCAACGACCCGGCGGTGGTGACCATCGACTGCCGCCACCTGAGCTTCGTCGACTACTCGGCCATCGCCGCTCTGAAGACCTTGCGCGAGCGTTATGCCAAGGCGGGCAAGCACTTGCGGGTGCTGCACTTGTCCGAGCGGTGCAAGAAGCTGCTGAAGCGGGCGCATGTCGGTCACGACTGACTTCCCCCTTCGGGGTGGCGATGAAAATCCACCACCCCGATTTTCATTAATCGCGACAAGACATATCCAAAAACGACACTCCGTACCTCTGCACGAAAATTACTTTCACCTCGTTTGAGTTTCACGCTTCGAAATGTTTTAAGAGTTTCACAAAACTTTCGACGTGACCCTCTCGAGGAGTACCGCATGACCCTGTCCTTCGGCTATTGGCTGCTGGTGTATGCCGCCGTTGCCATCATCGCCCTGATCGTTCTGATCGCACGCTACCGGCTCAATCCGTTCATCGTGATCACCCTGATTTCCATTGGCCTGGCGCTGGTCGCCGGGATGCCGCCGTCCGGTGTGGTGGGGGCGTATGAGGCGGGGGTTGGCAAGACGTTGGGGCATATCGCGCTGGTGGTGGCGCTGGGCACAATGCTCGGCAAGATGATGGCCGAATCCGGGGGCGCCGAGCAGGTGGCGCGGACCTTGATTGACCGTTTCGGCGAGAAGAACGCCCACTGGGCGATGGTCTGCATCGCGTTCCTGGTGGGGTTGCCGCTGTTCTTCGAAGTCGGTTTCGTGCTGTTGGTGCCGATTGCGTTCACCGTGGCGCGGCGGGTTGGCGTGTCGATCCTGATGGTCGGCCTGCCGATGGTCGCCGGTCTCTCGGTGGTGCATGCGCTGGTGCCGCCGCACCCGGCGGCGATGCTCGCGGTGCAGGTCTATCAGGCCTCCGTTGGCCAGACCCTGCTCTACGCGATTGCCATTGGCATTCCCACGGCGATCATCGCCGGTCCCCTGTACGCCAAATTCATCGTGCCACGCATCCAGTTGCCGGCGGAAAACCCGCTGGAGCGTCAGTTCCTCGAGCGCGAACCCCGTGACAGCCTGCCGGGTTTCGGCATCACCATGGCGACTATTTTGCTGCCAGTGGTGCTGATGCTGATCGGTGGCTGGGCCAACCTGATCTCCACGCCGGGCACCGGTTTCAATCAGTTCCTGCTGTTCATCGGCAACTCGGTCATCGCGCTGTTGCTGGCGACCCTGCTGAGCTTCTGGACCCTGGGTATCGCTCAGGGCTTCAACCGCGAATCGATCCTCAAGTTCACCAACGAATGCCTGGCGCCGACCGCCAGCATCACCCTGCTGGTGGGCGCCGGTGGCGGCCTGAACCGGATCCTGGTAGACGCCGGCGTCACCGACCAGATCGTCGGCCTGGCCCACGAATTCCATCTGTCGCCGCTGTTGATGGGCTGGCTGTTCGCCGCGCTGATGCGCATCGCCACCGGTTCCGCCACCGTGGCCATGACCACCGCCTCCGGTGTGGTTGCGCCGGTGGCCATCGGCCTGGGCTATCCGCATCCGGAATTGCTGGTGCTGGCCACCGGTGCCGGCTCGGTGATCTTTTCTCACGTCAACGACGGCGGCTTCTGGTTGATCAAGGAATACTTCAACATGACGGTGGCCCAGACGTTTAAAACCTGGACCGTACTTGAGACCCTGATTTCGCTCGTCGCTTTCGGCCTGACCGTCGGCCTTTCCTACCTGATCTAGCCGGAGCCCGCTTGCCATGGACATCCTTTACCAGATTCGCGCCCGCCAGGATTCTTTCAGCGCCGGTGAAGGACGCATCGCCCGTCTGATGCTCGACGACGTCGGCTTCGCTGCCTCCGCCAGCCTCGACGAGCTGGCGCAGCGGGCGGAAGTCAGCACCGCCACCTTGTCGCGTTTCGCCCGCAGCGTCGGCTGTCGCGACTTGCGTGATCTGCGCCTGCAACTGGCCCAGGCGAGCGGCGTTGGCAGCCGTTTTCTGGATCCGGCCGGCACGCCCGAGCAATCGGCGTTCTATGGGCAGATCGTCGGCGATATCGAGTCGACCCTGCGCCAGCATCTGTCGGGTTTCGACGAGTCGCGCTTCGCCGACGCGGTGAAACTGCTGGGCAAGGCGCGGATGATTCACGCCTTCGGCATGGGCGGCTGCTCGACCCTGTGCAGCGATGAATTGCAAGTGCGGCTGGTACGTCTCGGCTACCCAATCTCGGTGTGCCACGACGCGGTGATGATGCGCGTCACCGCCGCCAGCCTCAGCGCCGAACAGGTGGTGATTGTCTGCTCGCTGACCGGCATCACCCCGGAGTTGGTGGAAACCGTGGAATTGGCGCGCAACTACGGCGCGCGCATCCTGGCCATCACCCGCGAGGACTCGCCGCTGGCGCAACTGGCGGACATCGTACTGCCGCTGCAAAGCGCTGAAACCTCCTTCATCTACAAACCTACGGCGGCGCGCTACGGCATGCTGCTGGCCATCGATGTGCTTGCCACCGAACTCGCACTGGCCAATCCTCAAGACAATCAAGAGCGTCTGCGGCGGATCAAACTGGCCCTGGACGATTACCGCGGCGGCGACGATCACTTGCCGCTGGGAGACTGACATGCTGTACGACACGCTGATTCGCAACGCCCTGATCATCGACGGCGGCAACCGTCCCGGTTACCCCGCCGACGTGGCCATTCTCAACGGCCGCATCGAACGCATCGGCGACCTGCGCAAGGCCAGCGCCACCGAGGAAATCGACGCCCAGGGCCATGTGCTGGCGCCGGGTTTCATCGACGTGCACACCCACGACGACACCGTGGTGATCCGCCAGCCGCAGATGCTGCCCAAGCTCAGCCAGGGCGTGACCACGGTGATCGTCGGCAACTGCGGGATCAGCGCCTCGCCGGTGAGCCTGCGCGGCGATCCGCCGGACCCGATGAACCTGCTGGGCAGCGCCGCGGCGTTTGTCTATCCAACCTTCCGCGATTACCGCGCGGCGGTCGAAGCGGCCAATACCACGCTGAACGTGGCCGCCTTGGTGGGCCATACCGCGTTGCGCAGCAACCATCTGGATGACCTGTTCCGCACCGCCACAGCCGATGAAATCGCCGGCATGCGCGAGCAATTGCGCGAGAGCCTGGAGGCCGGTGCGCTGGGCCTGTCCACCGGGCTGGCCTACGCCAGCGCGTTCTCGGCCTCCACCGAGGAAGTCATGCAACTGACCGAAGAACTCACGGCCTTCGGCGCGGTGTACACCACCCACTTGCGCAGCGAATTCGAACCGGTGCTGGAGGCCATGGACGAGGCCTACCAGATCGGCCGCCACGCAAAATCCCCGGTGATCATTTCCCACCTCAAATGTGCCGGCGCCGGCAACTGGGGGCGCAGCCCGCAACTGCTGGCGTCGTTGGAGCAGGCGGCGAAAACCCATCCGGTGGGCTGCGACTGCTATCCCTATGCGGCCAGCTCGTCGACTCTGGATCTGAAGCAAGTCACCGACGCCCATCGCATCACGATCACCTGGTCCACGCCTCATCCGGAAATGGGCGGTCGCGACCTGATGGACATCGCCGCCGAGTGGAACCTGTCGTTGCTCGACACGGCCCGTCAGCTGCAACCGGCTGGCGCGGTGTACTACGGCATGGACGAAAACGACGTGCGCCGGATCCTAGCGCATCCGCTGTCGATGGTCGGCTCCGATGGCCTGCCCGAAGACCCGTTTCCGCACCCACGCCTGTGGGGCGCCTTTCCGCGGGTACTCGGCCATTTCAGCCGCGACGTAGGCCTGTTCCCGCTGCACACCGCCGTGCACAAGATGACCGGCCTGTCGGCGGCGCGATTCGGCCTGAAGGAACGCGGCGAGATTCGTGAGGGGCATTGGGCGGATCTGGTGTTGTTCGACCCGGCGACCATTCGCGATGTGGCGGATTTCAATGATCCGCAGCGCGCAGCCGAAGGCATTGGAGGGGTGTGGGTGAATGGCGTGTTGAGCTATCGCGACGGCCAGGCCAATGGACGCAGGGAAGGGCGCTTCCTGGCGCGACAGGGCGACCTGCGCGAAGGATTTCACTAAGGATCAACGTGTCGATGTAGCAGTTGGCGAAGCCTGCGTCCGGCTGCGAAGCAGTCGCGAAATCAGGCGACGCGGTGTTTCAGGTAGACCTCGCGCG
>NZ_JBSVXG010000213.1:0-9687 GCF_054070595.1 Pseudomonas sp. SDO55104_S430
TGGGAGCTGGCTTGCCAGCGATGGCGGCCTGACAGCCGACCTGATTTCCCGGATGGACCCAAAGCCACTGTGGGAGCGGGCTTGCTCGCGAAGGCGGCCTGACTGCCGACCTCGCTTTCTCGGATGTACCCGTTCCAATTGTGGGAGCGAGCCTGCTCGCGATGGTCGTCAATGATGACACCG
Organism: Pseudomonas sp. SDO55104_S430; assembly: GCF_054070595.1. Lineage (NCBI taxonomy): Bacteria > Pseudomonadati > Pseudomonadota > Gammaproteobacteria > Pseudomonadales > Pseudomonadaceae > Pseudomonas > Pseudomonas sp. SDO55104_S430. Next base: position 184 of record NZ_JBSVXG010000213.1, read on the forward strand.
GCAACCTGACACCCCGCGGTGTCCTGTCGTTCATCGCGAGCATGCTCGCTCCTACAGGAGAGGGGGAGGTTGACTTCGTCGGCCAGGCCGACTGTTCGGCGGGGGCCGTCTATATTGATAGACCGGGCCCGGGCGGAGGATTGCTGCGCGCCCGGTGCATATCATCGGCAGGCCGCTTTTCTGATTCACCTGAAATCGTATGAACCCAAACTCAATCAGGAGATCATCATGACCCAGCTCGACAAAGTCCTGTACACCGCCAAAACCCACACCACCGGTGGCCGCGACGGCGCGTCCAAAAGTTCGGACGGGATTCTCGACGTGAAACTGTCCTCCCCAGGCGCGGGCGGTGGGGGTACCAACCCTGAGCAATTGTTCGCCGCCGGCTGGTCAGCCTGCTTCATCGGCGCCATGGGCGTGGCAGCCAAGGAATTGAAGGTGGCACTGCCCAAGGACGTGGCCGTCGACACTGAAGTCGACCTGGGCACCAATGAAGGTGGCTACCTGTTGCAGGCGCGGTTGAATGTCAGCCTGCCCGGGCTTGATCGCGAAACCGCGCAAAAACTTGTCGATACCGGACACAAGTATTGCCCCTATTCGAAAGCCACACGCAACAACATCAATGTGGTGGTCAAGCTCGTCTGAGTTGAACTAACAAGGTCCTGGCAACCAATATCTGATCATTGTTGCCAGGACCAAAACTTTTCCAATGCAAACTTCCCTGAAAAATCCTTAATAAGAAGCTGTTTGTAGCACAAGGATTGTATGCACTTGCTGTGAACTTCGGCCTTTTTCAGGATCCAATCAGGCAAAAAAATAGTATGACTGTTTTATTTTGAGCTCTCTCGACTGAAAGTTGACCCAATTTGCGTGTGAAATTTTCCCGCGAGCAACTAGTGGATCCAAAAGATTGTACTAAGCATCATCTAAAACAAGCAGGCCAGCAGGAATGGGCTTCGACGAAGGTCCTAGGCCTTTGGTCCGATGTAAAATCGCTTGAAAATCCTCGACCGTCTGTCGGTCCCCCGCTCAAAAAATGAACATTCATTGGCTGAGACCCTCATAGTACGCAGCAAGTCACTTGATGACATGCGCCCCATCCAGCAAGAACAGAAGTGGAATCCGACCCTCATATGCAGTGAATGCAGATGGGGATTTTTTTACCAAAAAATTGAGAGGAACGAACTAAGCGGTTATTGAGGTCCTGGAGCGAACAATAGGAATCACATAACTAGCCTGTTGTTTATTTTCTTGTATGAGCAAGGTCATTCAGAGTCACCACACATAAGAACTCTGTTGATTGGCCTATCTGTACTATCGAATAAGGTGGAGATATTACCCGTGGCGATAAATACAATTATGAGCCTGATCGAACATAAAGAATTCATGGAGTTTCTGCGACTGGGCGTGGTTTACGTCCACCTGGTCGCCTGTTGCGTAGCGATAGGCCTGGTATTGACCAGCGATATCGCAATGGTCAGGGACATGTTGAAACGCAAGGCGCTCACCGATCACGATCATGCACACATGGAGAGCCTGCAGCGCAATGTCGTCTGGGCCTTGATCGTTCTCTGGATCACCGGCATGGCGATCATGGGCATCGACTATCTGGACAAGGGGATGCAGTACTTCATGAATCCCAAGCTCCAGGCCAAGATCATCATGGTCGTGATGCTGACCTACAACGGTGTCCTGCTGCATCGCCTGGTTCTGCCGGCACTGCAAAAGGCCGGTTCGCTGCTCAACCTCGGTTTCAGCGCGCGAATGATGGCGCTGTTCTGTGGCTCGCTCTCGGCCGTGTCCTGGATGTATGCCGTCATGCTCGGTGTCGGACGTCCACTGGCCTGGAAATACTCGCTGTCGGAACTGCTGATGGCGTATCCGGTGCTGATCGCCCTGGGCTTCGCGACAATGGTGGTGCTGACCCAGTACGCCAAGCGTCAGGAAACCGAAAGCGCGCCACAGCAATTGGCGGCCGCACACTAAAAGATCGGCACGGGAGCCTGGCTCACTGTAGCTGACGTAAAAAAGGGCACTGGCGACAGATTTCGGGAGCAGCGTCGCCAGGCCCTGAAACTTCAAACAGCAGGCGCCGACCCGATCCACTTGGTGACGGTCGGCGCCTGCCATCGTTCCAGCGCATCGATCAGGGCCGCGGGATCGGTGTCGAAAATCAGCATGTCGCGGTGCTCGGTTTTCATGAAACCTTCCTTCACCGCGTGGTCCAGCAGGCTGCGTACCGGTTCGAAGAAACCTGCAATGTTCAGGCACGCCACGCCCTTGTGGTGCTCGCCCAGTTGCGTCAGCGTCGCCACCTCGAACAACTCCTCGAACGTTCCCAGACCGCCCGGCAAGGCAATGAACGCATCGGCGTATTCGCTCATGCGGGTCTTGCGGCTGCGCATGTCCTGCGTCACTTCATGGTGGGTCAACTGTGGATGCAAATGCCCGAGTTCGAACAGCAACCCGGTAATGATGCCGACTGCTTCGCCACCTTCGGCCAGCACGGTATCGGCCATGACCCCCATCAGCCCCTTGTCGGTACCGCCATACACCAGACGCAGACCGCGCCGCGCGATTTCCCGTCCCAGGGCGCGGGCGCCTTCAACATAGGCGGGATTGAAACCATGGTTGGAGCCAGAGAAGACAGCGATGCTGCGCAATGCACGGGTGTTGGTCATCGATTTTTTCCTGTAGGAGCGAGCTTGCTCGCGATGGACATTCAGGCAACGCGGTCATCCAGAAAGAACTGCGCCGCTGCCCGCTCGGCGTTCTCGCGGATGACCTCAAGGGCCTCGGGCTTCTGACCGGTACCTTCCACGGTGAAAAACCTCACATCGAGCAGGCCGATGCTTGCCAGCACGGTCGTCAGCCAGGGCCGCAGGAAATCCGGTTGATGGGCATTGACCCCGGTGAAGGTGCTGCCCGACGCGACAGCCACATACACCGGCCGATCCCGCAGCGCGCCGACCTTGCCTTGAGCCGTGATGCGAAAGGTGCGGTCGGCCTGGATCACATGGTCGAGCCAGGCCTTGAGCGCCGAGGGCACCATCAGGTTGTGCATGGGCGTGGCGATGACCACGCAATCGGCGCTTTCCAGTTCGCCGATCAATTGTTCGGCCTGCAGCAGCGCGCCCTGGCTGGCGACGAGGCTGGCCGGATCACGACGTTTGCTCACGGCCTGGGCATAGTCGGCATCGACATGGGACAGGCCGGTGACACCCCGTTCGGTGATGATGAAATCGGTGCCCCGATGGGCGTCGATCAGGTGCTTGATCAGGGTTTGCGAAAGCCGATAGCTCTCGGAGGCAGTCCCTCGCGGGCTGCAGATCACGCGCAGTATTTTCATGGGACCCTTGGAAATCGGTGACAAGTAGGGTCTGCATGATGTGGCCGCTTGGATCAGTGACAAAGAGCCAAGAATTGCCTGTTTGCATGGACCATGATCAGGCTTCAGAGCAGGGCGCGGATGCGTTCGCCCAGTCGTTCGGCGCTGGCTTGCGAGTCGATGTTGGCAAACCCCAGCATCAGGCCGCATTCGCTATCGGGGCCGATGTAGCACTCGCTCAAGGCTTCGGCATAAATCCCCGCGTGCAACAGGCGCTCCACCAGTTCGCGGTCGGATTGCGCCCGGGTCAGGCGCAGGATCAGGTGCATGCCGCCGGGCTGCGCATCGATGCGGACCTCATCGCCCAAGGCATTGTTCAGGCCTTTGACTGCCGCTGCCCGGCGTTCGCCGTAGAGCTTGCGCATGCGCTGGATATGCCGGGCGAAATGACCCTCGGTGACGAAGGTGCTGACGATGGCCTGGGTCAATTCCGGAACGCCGCCGAGGAACATCCGGGCGACCTGTTCGAAGCGCTCGACCTGCGCCGGCGGCACCACCAGATAGGCGATGCGGATGCCGGGAAACAGCACCTTGCTGAAGGTCCCTGCGTAAAGCACGCGGCCCTCGCGATCCAGGCTTTTGAGTGCGGGCAGCGGACGACTGACGTAGCGGTATTCGCCGTCGTAGTCATCTTCGATGATCCACGCCTGCTCGCGGGCCGCCCATTCCAGCAGTTCCAGACGACGCGGCAAGGACAGCGACATGCACAACGGGCTCTGATGCGCCGGGGTGACTACCGCTGCGCGAGCGTCGGATGACTGAGCGATGCCCTGGGTGACTTGCATGCCATCGCGGTCCACGTCTACGGCTTGTATCCCGATCCGCAAAAGCTCCAGCAACTGGCGGGTAGGGGAGTAGCCGGGGTTTTCCACGAGGACGCGGTCGCCGGGTTGCAGCAAGGCGTGAACGATCAGCGTCAGGGTGTTGCGATAGCCCGAGGTCACGAACACCTGGGAAGGCTGGCAACTGATGCCGCGCGCCACTTGCAGGTAGCTGGCGATCGCGTTGCGCAGGGATTCCAGGCCCTGGGCCGAGGGATTGGCCATTTCCGCAACGCCGGTAGCGCGCACGCAGCGGGCACCGATTTGCGCCCAGATTTTGCGCGGAAATTCGTCCAGCGCCGGCAGAGCCATCTGGAAGGGCAGAACCGGCGCCTTGTGCCGCGGCGTTGAGCCAAGTGATGGAGACGATGTGTCGAGGTGCTCCGACGTCGGTCGGGTATTCAGTCCCGCGGCCACCACCGTTCCAGCCTGACCGCGCGGCTGGATATAGCCTTCGGCCGTCAGCAGCGAGTACGCGGTATCCACCGTGCCCCGGGCCAGCCCCAGCTCCTTGGCCAGCGCCCGCGCCGCCGGAATGCGTTCGCCCGGTGTGAGCACGCCATCGCTGATCGCCCCGCGAAAACGCCAGTAGATTTGCCGGTAAATCGGTTCCGCAGAACTCGGGTCGAGGGGCGACTGGCTGTTGATGGGGTTGGTCATGAATTCACTCTGGATAATCACCGATGATTTCGCAGGAGCAAGGCTTGCCCGCGAAGGCGTCCGTGAAATCGCCTTCGCGGGCAAGCCATGCTCCTACAAAAAAGCGGTCCGCGATCTGGTAAAAAAACATCCTACCTGCCTTCACGGCCTCCCTTGAAGGGCCATGAATCGACAAAACGACTAGTCCATCATGGCCCAGTACGCAATCCAGAACATGGCTCTTCAACCATAGGCCAAGCAGGCTCAGCATGCAGTCCTCCACACAGCAATCCGAGGATTCATCATGACTCAACGTATCGACTACGCCAGCGCCGCTCCCGATGGTTACAAGGCCTTCGGCAACGTCTATGGCTACCTGCTCAAAACCGATTTGCCCGCCGAGCTGGTCGATCTGGTCTATCTGCGGATTTCGCTGATCAACGGCTGCGCGTTCTGCATCGACATGCACTCGCGTGATCTGCTGCGCCTCGGCGTTTCGGTAGAAAAACTGGTGCTGGTGCCGGTATGGCATGACGCAGGCAATGTGTTCTCCCAACGTGAGCGCGTGGCCCTGGCATGGGCGGAAAGTGTCACCAACGTGGCTGAATCCGGCGTCAGCGATGCCGACTATGCCGCCGTTGCGGCGGTGTTCAGCGAGAAGGAACTGGCTGATCTGACATATGCCATCAGCCTGATGAACGCCTTCAACCGACTCGGCGTGGCATTCCGTTCGAAACCGGCGGCTGTCACCGCCTGATCGCTTTTATGCTCGCTCGCCCGGCTTCGACAGCGGGCGAACACTTTGAAAGGAGAAGAGGCACATGGCCTGGGCACTGCTGGCGATCGCCGGCGTTCTGGAAATCGCCTTCGCTTTCTTCATGAAGGGCTCCGAAGGTTTCACACGACTGGTCCCCGGCGTCCTGACAATCGTCACCGGGCTGTCGAGCGTGTTTCTGCTGTCGCTGTCGTTGCGTACCTTGCCGGTGGGCACCGCCTACGCGGTCTGGACCGGCATCGGCGCAGTCGGCACCGCGATCATCGGCATGGCCGTACTCGGCGACTCCACCGCACCGCTGCGCATTCTCTGCATCGCGGTGATCCTCGTCGGCATCATCGGCCTGAAACTGGTGTGACCCCCGTCCCTGTAGGAGCGAGCTTGCTCGCGATGGACGACAGTACACCGCGGGGTATCAGGCACCCCGCGTTATCGTTGACGACCATCGCGAGCATGCTCGCTCCTACAGGGGCGGGGTTATTTCCCGCCGGCCGTCACCTCCTGATAAATCTCCTGCAAGTTCGCCTTGCGCTCCTGGGTCGTCGGATGGCGCATGGCCGGTGACTTGACGATGTCTTCCACATCGCCCGCCATGGCTTCCATCTGGTTGCCGGAGGCTTTTTTGGACGAAGCCTGATTCGCCGGCAGGTCCTTGATGAACGCATTGATCATCGCCGCCAGTTGCTGACGATCGGGATAGACCCGGCTGAGCATTTTCACCGCGCAGGAATCGGCCTGCAGTTCCTGATCGACATGGTGTTTGGTGAATTGTCCCTTCTCCAGCTTGACCCGGTCGACTACCGCCTTGGGATTGCCCTTGGCGTTTTCCATCACCTTGAGCAACTCCGATTTGGCGCTGAAGGAGTCGACCACCAGGCTCTGCATCTCCTTGGTTTCATGGCGCTGCAGCACATGGGAGATTTCGTGGGCCAGGGCGAACCAGGCCTTTTGCTGCATCTGCGGCGAGCTCAACAGGCCCTTGTCCAGATACAGGTAACCACCCGGCAGGGCGAGGGCGTTGTGGTTGTCGGTGGCGACGATGAACAGCTTGAATTGATAGTCGTAGGGTTCGTGGACGCTGGCCAGAATGTCCTTGAGCATCTTGTCGGCGGTGGGGTAATACTTGCGGCCCTGCTTGCTGTCGCGGGACAACAGGTCGCCCTCGGACGCATCGTGCTGGCGCTGGGCGTACATGACCTCGGCGCTCATGGGCATCCAGTTCAATTGCTTGGCCGCGCGCTTGGCCGAGTCGCCGAGTTTGTCGCTACCGGGGGCGGCAGGTTGCGCACCTTTGCCGCCAAAGAGTTTGCTCAGCTGTCCGGGGACGGCCTTGAGACCTTCCTTCACGCCTTCCTGCACGCCGAACACCGTGAGCGAGGCGAAATTCTGCGTAAGGGTGTAGGGCTGCACCAGTTCTGAGCAATGGCGGTCGAGCACCACCAATGCCCTAGGCGGCAACGTGTCGAACTCCTTGACGTGCTCCGAACCCGCCTGGCTGCTGAAAGGGTTGGACAGTTTCGGGGTGCTGCAGGCACTGGTCAGTATCACCAGCGCCAGTACTCCGTGCAGGGCCACGCGCGTGTTCATGGTGCATCCCCGACAGGTGCTTGCCTGTCATTTGACCTGTTGCTTGATCTGGTTGATGCGCAAATCCCTGGCGCTGTAAAAACCCTCTTCATCGAGGATCGCCGCTTCGTACACCATGCGCAGGGTCGGGTCGCTGACCTCCTTGCGGACCTTGTCCAGGCGGGAGCGAACCTCGGGGTCGGATTGGGCCTTGGCGAGATCGGCCTGGGCGGCCTGCGGGTTGAAGGGGCGGTCTTCTTCGAGTTTGCGGCCGCCGACTTTTCGGGTGTTTGTGACTCTGCCCAGCACCGATGTGAGGGAACCGCATTCGGCCTGTTCCTTGTCTTTCCAGATCAGTTGCAGAATATTGTCCAGTACGCCGCTGCTGTGATTCAGGTCCTGCAACCCCTGGCATTGTTGAGCCATGGCGGGCACTGCGGTCATCAGCAGCAATGTCGCGATGGCAAAGCGGATCGGCTTCATGACATTTCCCTCGGCGGGTCAATGGATAAAAAGGGCGAATAAGAGCAACAGGAAAAACGCCAGCCTGCGCAAGATCAGCAAGGCCAACGCCCAGTACTGTCCGGAACGCAGCAGACGCGCGAAATCCAGGTAGAAAAAACGTGTTGCTCGCTCCTGCAAGCCGTGGGCGTGATGCGGGCGTTGCTCCCGTTCCTCTGCGACCTTTTGGGCAAAACTGTCCGGGCCAACACCCTGTGCCTTTTCCAGGCGGTTAATCAGCGCCTGACGCTGCTCATAACCTTCCTCGACGGCGGCTCTTACGGCGCTGCTGAAAAAGCTTTCGATCAACATGCCCAGGGCAATCGGAATCGGTGACAGCCAGAGACTGCAATGGCGCAGCAGCCAGAAAGACACGAAGGTCAGCATAAGGACCACGATCGACAACCCGGCGCCGAGCAACAGAATCCGCCAGGGAGCCCGTTGACGATCAAAGGCGCTGGAGCTGAAACGCAGGGAAAAATACCGCCGCCAGGACAGATCGATCAGGCTGCCCATCAACAGGCCGAGTCCGACGTCCAGTACGAATGCGAGCGCGTCGTTGCCCTTTGTGGGTTGCAGCAGAGACATGAAGGCCGCCGCATGCACTTCCACGCCGTACATGGTGCCGACAGGCGTGAGGTAGGTGTCACTGTCGCCGTAACCGCTGCCGAGAAAGACCACCGGCAGGTTCAAGTCGGCGTTGGTCGGGACACAGGGGTCGCATTGAGGCTTGCGTGAAGGCAACTCGCTGAGTGCAACGGCACGTAAACCTGAAAAGTATTGCCCCGGGCTGATGACCAGCGGTGGAACCTGTTCTTTGTGTTGATTGCTCAGGCAGTTTTTCAACCTGACGGGTTTGTTCGGGTAGTTGTCGAACGCAACGGCGGCCAGCGAGTCGGCACTGCAGTCAATGGCGTTAACCAGTCCGTAGCGAATGCGGATGATGGGATCGGCGAAGGACACATATCCCTCAAGGTCTTCACGCCACTGTTCGATGTTCGCCTGAGCTTTCGCATCCAGCATTTCGAAGGGCGCCATCAACACGGTTTGCGTAGGGCGAAGCTGCCCAAGCAATGTCCTGAGTAGAGCGTTGCAATACTCGGCCGCGTCGTTTTCCGGACCGGCAACAGGCATGGAGGGAGACAGGTCGAGATCTATTACCAGCAGTTTGGGAGGCTTGGGCAAATCGTAAATCGCCTCCAGATCCTTTTTCAGCTCGCAGCGATCCAGGGGGTTTCGCTCGCGGTAGTAATCCTCATGGCTTTGCTGATCGATCAGAACCACCGCGACCGTGGGCCGGTCGCCCAGATCCTGCGAAACGTCATGGGCCGTGAGATTGCCGATGCCGAGAAAGGCATATCCGTCGACGGCATCGAGCAAGTGAAACCGGTGATGGCAGATCCCGACGATGGCAGCCACCATCAACGCCGCCGGCAAATGGTGCGTGCAGACAGATAGGAAATGCGCGAGCCAGTGCTCGGACTTCGCATGGCCGGTCATAACGTTACTTCCGCCATTCACAAAACGCTGACCCGACAACCAGCCGGGGACGGTGCAGAAGACTGCCGTTGTTGCGTTCCGGTACGAGCAATGCCTACAGCACTGCAAGGAATGGCTTGTTCAACCGTTGCGCTCCCTGTAGACCCTAGCAGTTGGCCAGTGCCTCGCAAGCGCCCTTTATCGGCGCAATAGTCCTCTTGATCCCTGCTGTTTCGTGGATGTTACACAATGGATCCTTGCCACGGTGGTTCCGGGATGCCGTCTTCGCGGGCAAGCCTCGCTCCTACAGAGTGGGCGTTTGCGGGCCAGCACAG
>NZ_JBSVXG010000214.1:0-9617 GCF_054070595.1 Pseudomonas sp. SDO55104_S430
TTGAAGGGGCTGGGTCAGTCGACGTATCTGGGGAATACCACACCCCTTTCCCGAACAACCCCGCTCCCACAGGGGGTTGTGTTCACAACACATAGAACCAGATCGCCACAAAGTGCAGCAGGCTCCCGGCAATCACGAACAGATGCCAGATCCCATGGGCATGCCGCAACCGATCCCCGAGGGCAAAGAAGATGATGCCCACGGTGTACAGCACGCCCCCCATCGCCAGCCAGGTAAAACCGGCAGTGCCCAGCGCGGCGAGCAACGGCTTGACCGCCACCAACACAATCCAGCCCATCACCGCATAAATCACGATCGACAACACCCGCGCTTCCGAGCGCGGTTTGATCTCCTGCAGGATGCCGATCAGCGCCAGCCCCCAGACAATCCCGAACAGCGTCCAGCCCCACGGCCCACGCAGCGTGACCAGGCAGAACGGCGTGTAGCTGCCGGCGATCAGCAGATAGATCGAAAAGTGATCGACCTTTTGCATGATCGCCTTCTTGCGCCCGCGCACGCTGTGGTACACGGTCGATGCGCTGTAGAGCACCAGCAAGGTAAAGGCGTAGATCGCCATGCTGACGATCTTCCACGCACTGCCATCCAGGCTCGCGACCACGATCAGCCACACACCCCCGACAAACGCCGCAATCGCCCCGACCAGATGCGTCCAGGCGTTTAGTTTTTCCCCGTGATACATCGTTTACCTACCTCGTATTTCGCTACAGCCAGCCTCAAGCATAAATCCTCAACATGTCCGTCCATCGCGATCTTTTGATCCCGATCGTTCCCACGCTCCGCGTGGGAATGCAGCCCGGGACGCTCCGCGTTCCAAATCCACGCCCCCTCAGGAGCCGAATGCAGAGCGTCCGTTGAGGCATTCCCACGCAGAGCGTGGGAACGATCAGGCGCAGGACAGCGGAATTGGGCACAATCGACAGATTCCAAAAAGAGTCCACCCCATGTTGATCGACGAAGAGTTGACCCTGAAAAAACTCGAGGTGTTCCTGGCCTTCATGCGTACCGGCAATCTGGCCCGCGCCGCGGCCGAGTTGCAGACCAGTAACGTCAGCGTGCACCGGGCGATCCACTCTCTGGAAAGCGCCCTGCGCTGCCCGCTGTTCAAGCACGAAGGCCGCAACCTGACGCCGCTGGAAAGTGCCTATGTGCTGGAAGAGCGCGCGCAGAAGCTGATTCATGACGTGGTCGAAAGCGTGCGCCTGACCCGCGAGGCCGCGGGGTTTTCCGCCGAGCGTTTCAAGCTGGGCTCGCTGTATTCACTGACCGTGAAGACCGTGCCGCAATTAATCATGGGCCTGAAGATCCGCCGCAGCGAACTCAACATCGACCTGATCCTGGGCTCCAATTTCGACCTGCTCTACAAGCTCAAGAACATGGAAGTCGATGCGATCCTGGTGTCCCTGGACGACAGCATCAACGACCCGGACCTGGAACACCTGCCGTTGTTTTCCGACGACATCTTCCTGGCCACCCCGGCCGATTCGAAGTTCGCCCACCGCGCTGAAGTGGACCTGGCCGAGGTGCGCGACGAAACCTTCATCACCCTGACCCAGGGCTTCGCCACCCATCAGGACGGCAATCGGGTGTTCAACCAGGCGGGGTTCGAGCCGAAGGTGGCGATGCAGGTCAACGACATCTTCACCTTGCTGAGCATGGTCAGTTCGGGCGTGGGTTATGCGTTGCTGCCGGGGAGGATTGCGGCGGTGTATGAGAACCGGGTGAAGCTGATTCCGTTGCAGGAACAGTACCGGTTGCAGCAGCACATTGGGGTGGTGTTTCTCAAGGCCAAGGAGCGGGATCCGAATCTGCTGGCGTTGTTGGCGGAGTGTCGGATGTATGCCAATCGGCAGGTTTGAGACCGAGTCGTCTGCATCGCGGGCAAGCCCGCTCCCACAAGGTTCTTCGTCGTACACAAATAATGTGAACACCACCAAACCTGTGGGAGCGGGCTTGCCCGCGATAGCGATTTCAGGTCTTACCCAACAATCCCGCGAACAATGAAGTAAAGCACCGAAGGCCCCAGCAAACAGCCCAGCCCGGTATGGAAAGTCGCCGTCAATGCCCCATAAGGCACCAACCGCCGATCCGTCGCCGCCAGCCCTGCCGTCACACCGCTCACGGTACCGGCCAGACCACCGAACACCATCGCCGAACGCGGATTGTCCAGGCCCATCCAGCGCGCTGCCATCGGCGTGCCGACCATCACCAGAATCGCCTTGATCAGGCCGGTGGCAATCGACAGCGCCATCACATCAGAGGTTGCACCAATCGCCGCCCCCGTCACCGGGCCGACGATGTAAGTCACCGCTCCCGCGCCAATGGTAGTCATGCTGATCGCATCGCGATAACCGAACGCCCAGGCCATGCAGGCCCCGACAATGAACGGCAGCACCGTGCCCAGCAGCAGCGCGATCACGCCGATCATCCCGGCTTTCTTCGCCTCGGTAGCCTGCACTTCGAACGCCGTGGCGACGATGGCGAAGTCCCGCAGCATGGCGCCGCCCATCAGGCCGATGCCGGAGAACAGCGTCAGATCGGCCAAGCCTTTTTGCCCGCCGGTCAGGGTACCGCCTACCCAGGCCAGGACCAGGCCGATGACGATGGCAATCGCCGAGCCGTGGATGCGCCCGAATGTCAGACGTTTCGACAGAATCACCGACACCCACATGATCACGCCGACGAAGGCGAACGCCGTGACCAGACCGTTGTGTTCCAGACCTTTTTCGATGAGATCCCACATATCAGCGGCCTCCTGCTGGTGTGGCAGCTACCGATAACTCGGTCGGTTCCTCAGGCAACGGCTCACCTTTGTGAGTGCGGCTGATCAGGGCAATCGTGCAACCGCAGACCACCACCGAACCGATCGCCGCCAGCACCGCTACCGGGCCGCCGTGCAGGGCCGTGACCACGTTCTGCTGCGCGGCCATCGCCACCACCACCGGAATGTACATGGCGCCCCAGAAGCCGACGCCCATCTCGCAATCCTTGGTCATGCCGCCGCGCTTTTGCATCCACAGCCGAGCGCAGATCAGCAGGATCATCGCGATCCCGACCCCGCCGACGTTGGATTTGACGCCCAGCAACACGCCAAGCATGTCACCCATGATCACTCCTGCCAGCGTACAAATCGCCAACAGCGCCACACCGTAAATAATCATTGTTGTTGTCCTCAAAGTGCATCGTCGAATGTTGTTTTTGTTGTTCGAAGGCCTGAGTCGGTGGTCTAGGGTTGGCGGCTACCCTCCTCACGCAACAGCGCCTGCAGGGTATCGAGTCGCGCACCGTCGAACGCCATGACGGTGCCTTGCTCGAACACCCGGCGCGCCAGCCCGGTCAGCACCGCACCGGGCGGCAGTTCGATGTGTAGACGTACGCCGCGCTCGTAAGCGCTTTGTACCGTGCCGCGCCAATCCACCACGCGGCACATGTTGAAAGCCAGGTCGTCGCGCAGGGCCTCGGGGTTGATGATCGGCCGTGCGCGGCTGCCACTCAGGTAGCCGATTTTCGGGGTTTGCAGCTTCACGCTGGCGAAGGCTTCGGCCAGGGTTTTCGCAGGTGCATCGAGCAGCGGACAGTGGGACGGCACACTCACCGCCAACCGTTTGGCCATGCCGGCGCCACGGCTTCTTGCGAGATCGGCAACCGCCTTCATAGCGCTGTCGCTGCCGGCGATCACCACCTGGTTATCGGCGTTGATGTTCGCCAGATAAACCGGCGAAGCATCGCTGTGAACCTGCGCCAGCAAAGCTTCTACCGTCGCCAGTTCCAGACCCGTGATCGCCGTCATGCCATAGCCCTGAGGATAAGCCTGCTGCATCAGTTCACCGCGCAGGCTGACCAGATGCAGCGCATCGCTGAAATCCAGAGTCCCGGCAACAACTGCTGCCGGGTAGGCACCGATGGACAGGCCGGCGACGTAATCCGCCGGCATCGCCAGCTGCCGCGCCGCCGCCACACCGGCGATCAGCAGGCAGAGCTGCACCGCGCGGGTCGATTGCAACGCTTGCGCAGAATCCAGCCGCGAGACGTCCTCACCGAGCACATCGCTGGCCTCGATCAGGGTTTCGCCGGACACGCGCTGAAGCATGCCTGGCTGCTGCGCGCCCTGACCCGGGAACACCAGCAAGCTGCTCACGCTGCTTGCTCCTGCGGGTTCCACGGATCAATCACCAAACAGGCCTGGCTGGCATTTTTCAGCAGCACGCGACTCGAAGCACCGGCCCACTCACGCAAGGCCACAGCGCCGAACGGCGTCTGCAACTGCATGTCCACCACGCACTGCGCCGCATCGAGTTGAGCCACCAGCGCACGAGCCTGAACACGAGACAAAGGCTGCGGTGTGCGCAGGATCAAATCCAGATCGCTGCCTTCATGCAACGCTTCAAAACCGCTGGCCAATTCGAACCCGGCGCTGCCACTGACACCCCACACCCAACCGCAGCCGTCGAGCAGTGGACGCAGTTGTTTCAGTGCCCGAAGCGCCGGGAGATCCCGCAAGCTATCGACATGGCACAGCGCTTCAGGCTGCACCCGACGCGACACCGATCCAATCGCCATCGACGCCGCGTAGCGCTGCTCACGCAACCGTCCACGCACGCCGACCGCCACCTGCCCCGCCGCCGAAACCGCACGACGCACCACCACCGGCTGGCCGGCACTGAGCGAGTCGATCACCCAGGCAGGCGCGTCCGCTGGCAGCTGCTCCGGGGACATGCCCCAGAGCAGGTCGTGGGCCATGAGCGTGCTCACCACTGCTCTCTCAACAGTTGGCGAACGTGGCTGGAGGCCGCGCGGTTGCTGGCGCCCAGACGACTGCTCAAGTCTCGGCCGTTGCCGGCAACATCGTTGATCGCCTGCGACAGGCATTCAGTCACGCGGCTCACATCGGCGGCGGTTGGGGCTTCGATCTGTTCCACCGACAGGGTTTCCCAGAGCAGCCCGAGGCTGGCATAGCTGTCGATGTCATAGGCCATCGGCGGCACGCTGGCGGCCAGAGTTTCCAGTTCTTCGATACTGCGCAAAGTCACCCGCGCCGCCGAGGCTTTGCCCATGGCATGCACCATCACCCCCGGATCACGCAGAGCGATCAGCCGATTAGACTGATAGCCGTGAGCCAGAAACGCCCCGGACATCGCCTTGCCCACCAGCAGGCCGATCACCGCATGCCCGGCCAGACGAGCGCGGGCGTAACTGTCCGCAGCAGCCGCCAGCGCCTGATGAATGCCGAGCGCTTCTTCGCGACGGCCATAGGCCTGGCTCGGTACGTCGACGATGGCGATCAATGCGCGTTTATTCGGTTTGTCCTTGTCAGCCGTGATGACTTCATCCACCGCCTTGGCCAAGCCCCAGCCTTCAAGCAGGCCGACCTCGCCATTGCGAGCGCGGGCGAAGCGATTGTCGGGGTCGGCCACCACAGCGATAAAGCGCACGGCTTGATCGCCCAGAATTCCATCGGCCACTTTCAATGAAGTCGGCAAGCCGTCGACCGCCTTGGCTTCGGCAGCCAGAGCGTTGAACCAGTGCAGGCCCCGGAGGGAATACGAACTCATGAGCGCGCTCCTTGATACAGGTCGCGAACCGTGGCCGGTTCGATTTGCGGTTCGGCGTTGAGCTGAGCCAGCCGTTGCAGAAAGAGATCGGCCTGAGCGCTGCGTTGCTGCGTCGGCAAACCTTGCTTGAACAACTCGCCGACCTGTTGACGGATATGCGCCACGTCGTCCTCGGCGTAACGGTCCACCAGCCCGGTGGCGAAGCGCTGCTCGCCACCGGTCAGACTCCAGATGAAGGGCCGGTCGCGGGAGTCGTATTCTTCGAGCCCGGCTTCCTGTTCGATCACCTGCGGACCGTTCAGGCCCAGACGCGCCTCCTGGGTCACTACCAGATAACTGCACAACCCGGCGGCGATCGACATGCCGCCAAAGCAACCGACGCTGCCGGCGATCACACCCACCACCGGTTGGTACTGGCGCAGATCGACGATCGCTGCGTGGATATCGGCAATCGCCGCCAGGCCAAGGTTGGCTTCCTGCAAGCGCACGCCACCGGTTTCCAGCAGCAGGATGGCGCGGGTCGGGATGCCCTTGCGGTTATCTTCGGCGGCCAGTTCAAGCGCGCCGGCCATTTTCGCACCGCCCACCTCACCGAGACTGCCGCCCTGGAAAGCGCCTTCGATGGCGGCGATGACCACCGGCTGACCGTCGATGCTGCCCTTGGCGATCACCACGCCATCATCGGCCTGCGGCACCACGCCCTGACGCGCCAGCCATGGCGACATGACACGCTGGAAAGGGTCGAGCAATTCGCGAAAGGTGCCGATATCCAGCAGGGCTTTTGCCCGCTGCCGCGCACCGAGTTCGATGAAGCTGTGTTTGTTGAGCAACGCGGTGCTGTCAGCCATGAGCGATCTCCTCGAAGCCCTGTTCCAGGCGCAGACGCACCACACCCGGGGTGGCGCCGAAATCGTGGATATCAATGTCCATCGCCGACGGCGTCTGACCGTCGAACATCCGTGAAAATAGATGCTGCCAGCGCTGCTCGCTGCCGTTGACCGAGGTCTGCACGGTGATGGTCAGCTTGCCGGGTTGGCCCGGTTGGATCAGCACTTCCAGATCGCCGGAGCCGACGCAACCGACCAGCGTGCGTCCGCGTGGCGGCTGCCCGGCGGGGAATTCAAAGGATAAGGTTTCCATCAGAAAGCTCCCTGGATGAGGCTGTCGCCCGACTCGATACGGTCGATGAACAGGCAGGCTGCGAGCAGGTCGGCAGCACCACCGGGCGAGGCATTCAAAGCGATTAATTGTTGGTCCAGCTCATGCAGCCGACGACGGCCGGTGAGGCTGGCACTGCCGCCTGCATCGAGTACCGCCTGGGCGCCGCGCTGCATGGTCTGCAAGCCTTCTTCGCCGGCGCGGTAGAGCACGCAGGTGTCGGCCAGCCGGGTCATGATCGCCAGCAGCGCATCGAGCCGGGCGTTCTGTTCGCCGTTGCCGGCGGCGCGGCTGCGCTTGAGTTGCGGCAGGGCGCGTTCGATCACCGACGGGAAGCCGAGCTGGGCTTCTTCACGGGCACCGCGTGCGCCGTAGCGCTGAGCGACTTGTGCGCCGTGGCTGAGCGGGCGTGGTGCGTGGCGATCTTCAAGCAGCGCCAAGCGAGCGGCGCGTAATGCGATGGAACCGGCAGCGCTGGATTTTGGTTCGAGGGCGACGGCTGCGACCAACAGGCCCAAGGCCCAGATCGCGCCTCGGTGAGTGTTCACGCCGTCGGTGGTGGCGAGCATTGCCTGTTCGCCTTCACGACCAATCAGGCCGATGGCTTCGCGCAGCGGCAGACCGATTTCGCCGATCTCGATGGCGGCCTCGGCCATTTCCTTGAACGCCGGCCACAGGGCCAGCGCCGAGGCGTGCATCAGCCCCAGGTGCAGATCGGTATGGGCGCCACTGCCGCGACGGTCGACCAGAGCAGGTTTGGGCGACAGGTCTGCTTCGTCGATCAGCGCGTCCACCGCCAGGTCCGCCAGGCGTTCGGCCAGGCTGACGGGTTTGGGTTGCAGGTTGAATGCGTGCATTTACCAGCTCCTGAACTTGGCGGGCGGGTTGTAGAGACCACCGGACCACTCCACCAGATCGGCCACGCTTTTCGCGGCGAGCAGTTCGCGGGTGGCGTCGGTGCGGCGGATACCGAGGTCTTCGGGCAAGGCGATCAGGCCTTCGCGGCGCATGCGCGCGGTGTCTTTCGGGTTGTGCCGCAAGCCGATGGCGGTCACCCCGGCGACGGCGGCGATCATCGCCTGACGCTCTTCCAGCGAGCGGGCCTTGTACAGGTAGGCGATGCCTTCTTCGGTCAGCAGGTGGGTGACGTCGTCGCCGTAGACCATGATCGGCGCCAGGGGCATGCCGCTCTTCTTCGCCACGTCGATGGCATCGAGGGTCTCGACGAAGGTCGGTTTGCCGCCTTCCTGGAAGGTCTCGACCATTTGCACTACGAGCTTCTTGCCGCGCTCGAGCATCGGTTCGGCCGAGTCGGTGTGGCGCATGTCGAGCCAGGCCGGCGTGCCGTGACGACGACCGCGCGGATCGTGGCCCATGTTCGGCGCGCCACCGAAACCGGCCAGGCGGCCACGGGTCACGGTGGAGGAATGACCGTCGCCATCGACCTGCAGGGTGGCGCCGATGAACAGGTCCACGGCGTATTGCCCGGCCAGCTGGCTGAACATCCGGTTGGAACGCAGGGAGCCATCGCGCCCGGTGAAGAACACGTCAGGGCGGGCGGCGATGTAGTTTTCCATCCCCAGTTCGGTGCCGAAGCAATGCACGCTTTCGACCCAACCACTTTCGATGGCCGGGATCAGGGTCGGGTGCGGATTGAGGGTCCAGTTGCGGCAGATCTTGCCCTTCAGGCCCAGGGATTCGCCGTAGGTCGGCAGGATCAGTTCGATGGCGGCGGTATTGAAACCGATGCCGTGGTTCAGGGACTGGACGTTGTGTTTTTCGTAGATCCCGCGAATCGCCATCATCGCCATCAGCACGTGCACCGGCTTGATGTGGCGAGGGTCGCGGGTGAACAGCGGCTCGATGTAGAACGGCTTGTCGGCCACCACCACGAAATCGACCCAGGAGGCGGGAATGTCGACCCGTGGCAGGTCGGTGACGTCGTCCACCAGCTGGTTGACCTGGACGATGACGATGCCGTCGCTGAAGGCGGCCGGTTCGATCAATGCAGGAGTGTCTTCGGTGCTGGGGCCTGTGTAGATGTTGCCGGCGCGGTCGGCCATGAAACCGGCCGAGAGCACGACGTTGGGGATCAGGTCCACCACCAGCCGGGCGTAGAGTTCGATGTAGGTATGGATCGCACCGATTTCCAGCAGCCCGTCTTCGAGCAACTGGCTGATGCGCAGGCTCTGGGTCCCGGCGAAGGAGAAGTCGAGCTTGCGGGCAATACCGCGCTCGAACAGGTCCAGATGCTCGGCCCGCCCGACGCTGGGCATGATCATGTGCAGGTCATGAAGCTTGGCCGGATCGGCCTTGACCAGCGAGCGGGAAAGGAAATCCGCCTGCTTCTGGTTGTTGCCCTCCAGCACCACACGATCGCCCGGCAGGATCAGCGCCTCGAGCGCCGCCACAATGTTCTCGGTGGGCAGCACCACACCATCAGCCAGGCCCTTGACCTGCTCAAGCCGCCGCTGCTTCTCACTGCGCCGCCGCGTCCATCGCGAGTCGGGGGATATTGTTGTTGTCATGACCACTCCACGGGTTCGCTGTCGTGGGGGTCACCTTAGGAGTGTTGGGTGGGGGCATCAATCAAGCAGCGTGGTGGATCGTTACGGTCAGAGTAATAGTTGCCCGAACTGACGCCATCGCGAGCAGGCTCGCTCCCACAAAAGATCTGTGGCGATCCTCCTGTAGGAGCTGTCGAGTGAAACGAGGCTGCGATCTTCTGATTTTCAAGATCAAAAGATCGCAGCCTTCGGCAGCTCCTACAGTGGCGGGGTGTCAGGTAATGAAGATGTTGAAGCCACCGGCCTCTTCGCGGGCAAGCCCGCTCCCACAGGGTTTGTGGGTGTACAAAAAATTTGAAAACAACCCAAATAACTGTGGGAG
>NZ_JBSVXG010000215.1:0-9589 GCF_054070595.1 Pseudomonas sp. SDO55104_S430
CCGACAAAGATGCTGGCTGACCCACCGCATTCGCGAGCAAGCCCGCTCCCACATTTTGATCTGTGTTCAGTCAGAGGGTTTGGCCCGCCGAGCCTTGAAAAACTCACTCAGCACCGCCCCACACTCCTCCGCCAGCACCCCGCCCTCATACATCACCCGGTGATTCAAAAAGCCCTGGGTAAAGAACTGCCCCTGGCTCTGCACAATCCCCGCTTTGGGTTCCAGCGCGCCGTAGACCACTCGCGCAATCCGCGAATGCACGATCAACCCGGCGCACATGCTGCACGGTTCCAGCGTCACGTACAGGGTGCTGCCGGGCAGGCGATAGTTGCTCACCGCCTGTGCAGCAGCGCGGATCGCGACCATTTCGGCGTGGGCGCTGGGGTCGCTGCCGCTGATCGGGCAGTTGAAGCCGCGGCCGATGATCTCGCCGTCCTGCACCAGCACCGCGCCCACCGGCACTTCGCCAAGGGCGGCACCTTGCGCGGCGAGGGCCAGGGCTTCGCGCATGAAGTCGCGGTCACGGCTGCGGTCGATGATCGCCGCAGGTCTGATCTGACGCATCACGCCACCTCGATGGCGGCCATCAGGCCGGTTTCCATGTGGTCGATCACGTGGCAGTGGAACATCCACACCCCAGGGTTATCCGCCACCAGCGCCACTTGCGCGCGCTCGTTCTTGCCCAGCAGGTACGTGTCGGTGAAGTACGGAATCACCTTGTGCCGGTTCGAGGCGATCACCTTGAAGCTCATGCCGTGCAGGTGGATCGGGTGCTGGTACTGAGTCATGTTCTTCAATTCGAAAATGTAGCTCTTGCCCTTCTCGAGCTTGGCGATCGGGCGATCGGCGCAGGTCTTGTCGGTGATGTCCCAGGCCTTGCCGTTGATCTGCCACAGGCTCGGCGGCTTGCCGTTCTCGACGTTGACCGACACCGAGCCCACCCATTCGAAATTGAAGTTGAGTTTCTCGGCATTGGCCAGGTCCGGCTCGGCCACAGGGTTGGCGGGCAGCGCAGGCGGCCACTCGGTCGGCGCATCGCTGTTGGCCACCGAGCGGAAAGTGCCCAGGCGTACCGGGCCGTTGCGCAGGGACAGCTCTTCACCGGCAGCCGGCGCCTTGATCGCCAGGCAAATGCGCATGCCGGGGCCGAGCCAGTATTCCTTGCCCAGTGGCCGAGGTTCCACCGGGTTGCCGTCCAGCGCGTAAATCTGTGCCTCGACGCCCGGAATATTCAGGCGATAGGTCAGGGTGTTATCCAGATTGAGCAGGCGCACGCGGGTGATCTGCCCGGCCGGCAACTCGATCACCGGCTGCGGCACGCCGTTGATGGTCGCCAGGCGCCCGGCGGTACCGCCACGGGCCGCTTCCCGGGGAATGCTGAACTCGACGAAATTGCCCTCGTCATCGATATGCCAGTTCTTGAGGCTAAGAGTTTTCTCGTACTTGAAACCGGTCGGCTCGCGCTCTTCGATGATCAGCGGCCCGACCAGCCCGCGGCCCAGTTCTTCGCTGCTGTTGACGTGGGGGTGATACCAGTAGCTGCCGGCATCCGGCACGCGGAACTTGTAGTCGAAATATTCCCCCGGCAGCACCGGCAATTGCGACACGTAGGGCACGCCATCCATTTCCAGCGGCAGGCGGATGCCGTGCCAGTGGATGGTGGTCGCCACCGGCAGGTGGTTGATGAAGCGTACCCGCAGCCACTCGCCCTGACGCACCCGCAGTTCGGTCCCCGGCGCCGACGGGCCGAACGCCCAGGCCGGGGTCTTGTGCCCGGCCACCAGTTCGACGTCCAGCGGTGCGGCAATCAGCTCATAGTCGTGGCCCGCCTCGGCATCGGCCATCTTGCCCAGCCAGTAGCGCGACGCGCCGCCTGCGCCCACGCCAACGACAACAAGACCGGCCAGGCCACCGAGGATTTGGCGACGGGTAAAGGACATGAACTCAACTACCTCACGTATCAGCGACAGGCACCGGGCCTGGAAAAGGCGAATACGATACACCTGCGATTGCGAAACAGTAAGGGCAGCGCGGCGGATGGACGCAGGCTGCGGTAGATAAGTAGCGCATTACCCACCGGCTAACTGGCCACCCTTGAGCCCCCCTCACTCAAGGAACACAGCCCATGAAACCGCCACAACCCGACGCCTTACCCAACACCGCCGACCGAGAAGCCCTCAAATCACTGGTCCCCACCCTGGTCGAAGCCTGCCCCGACCTGTACGAAATGGCCTGTTCGATCTCGCGGGACATTCTGGCCAAACATGGCCTGACCCACCTGCAACCCGAACAGGTTTACTTCCACCGCTTTCACGCCGCCCAAAGCAGCCCGCTGACCTTCACCGGCTGGGAGCACCGCGTGGAAATCCCTCGGGAATCCCTGACACTGCCGCAACTGGTCATCCAGCGTTTCAGCGTGCACGACCAGGACAACGCCGACCTGCTCGACGCCGACGCGGGCTTCTACACCGCAGGCCCGGATGCCGGTAACTACGACCAGAGCAACGAAGTCCGGCTGCACGCCAGCGATGTACTGAAGGCGTTCTGGGACATCAACTTCGCCGATCAGTACCGGCAACGGGTCAAGTCGTTCTGGGCCAAGCACAGCAAGACCTTCAGGGCCTTGGCCAAATGCACCTTCCTGGCCAAGGCCATGGAGGACCGCGAAAGCGGGCGACTTTCGGACGAAAATTTCAAGACCGTGGTCAGGGCCGTGGCCGGCAACGTCAGCTGGCCGGTGACGCGGCAAATGCTCGAAGACGATGCCCCGCCGGCTAAGGAGGTGCGCGTCAGCCTGCTGAAAATCGGCGGCTTCGTCGCCACCGACATTCTGTGCATCGTCGATGCCCGGGGCCGCAAGATCATCTATACCCCCGGCGAAGTCTGGGGCGTGCACGCCCTGCAATCCGATCGCCACGTGCATTGGTGGGTGCTGTCGAAAACCAGGACGCCGTCCGATCGCAAACGCTTCATGGCGCATTTTCAGGTGGCCGACCACGACATCATGGAAGACACCTCCTCGCGCCAGAGCGCCAAGCGGCTGTGGCTCGATGCTCTGACTCCGAGCGCAGCGCTGGCCTCGCTGATTTTCCGCGAACCGCACATCGAGAATGTCGGGCTCACCCATGTGCTCGATCTGCTGGTCAGCACCTGGGACAGCGACAATCACAATCTGGTGGCAGACCTGGCGGAAGCGCTGGATGGCGATGCGTTCACTTTCCTCGCCCACACGACCCATGCCCGGATGATCAGCGATGCCGAGTTCATGCTGCATTCCAACGGCGAGCTGCGTAAAAAACTCTGGGTGGGTTATCTGAACGCCTTCAACCGCATGTTCGGCCCCATGGCGGCGGTGGGTTGGCCGGTGGCGCTGGCCGTGGTCGGTGCGGGCATCGCCAACGTCGGCCTGCAGATCGATCAGGCGGTCAACGGCAAGACCCCGATGGCGCGCAAGTCGGCAGTGACTGCAGCGATTTTCACCGCCATCGATACGCTGTTCAACGCGACTTTCCTGGGCGGCGAAGCGCTTCCGGAAATCGCCGAAACCTCGATGCTCATCGAAGAAGAAGAGGCACTGGTCGGGGCAGAGAAAGCCCGCACACCGCTGCCGCCGCTGGAGGACATCGCACCGAAACAGGTGCTGCCCGCGGCGCCGGAAGATTTTCTCGAATCCTTCAAGACCACCATCACCGAACCCACCCGCGCCGACTTCGACAACCCGAGGTTCCAGGAAATCATCCTGACTCCGTCCGGCAAGCGCTACATCATGATGCGCCGCCGTGGCGTCGACGCGTTCTTCCAGGTCCGTTATGTCGAGCAGATGCGCGGCTGGATCATCATCGATCCGGTGCATCCCTATTCGTTCTATCGCAATGTGCCGGTGCGCCTGAACGAGGCGCTGAAATGGGAACCTGCCGCCCGCCCCGGCCTGCGCGGCGGCATGAAGGTGTTCGGCGACTGGCCCTGGGGGCACACCGCCAATCCGCTGCCCGAAGTCACGCTGGAACCGCTGCCCTACGACGTTCCACAACCGTCCACCACGGCAATGCGGCCTTTGGCCGACGCCCATGTCGATGATTTCCCGCTGGACGCCGTGCACGGCAACGACAGCCTCTACCAGGACTTCAAGGCCCTGCGCCGCAGCCTGTACGACGATGCCATCGAGTTCTACAAAAACCCAAACCTGCCACCCCGCCCGCTCGTGCCGACCTTCAAACCCTCGACGCCCTCCGCCGACATGAGCAAGCGCCTGTTCAAGGAAGGCACCGGCCTGGTCATGGGCCAGGACGGCACCGCCACCGGTGCCAGGCGCACGCTGATCGACAACTTCAAGGTGTTGAACAAGCAGAAGGTCAGGACCCTGTACCTGGACCGGCTGATGACCGATTTCCATCAGGCCGATCTCGATCTTTTCCACCGGACCGGGAAGATGCCGCCCACGCTGGAAGAGTCGCTCAAAGCCCTGGATATGCGCCTGGGCGGCGACCCGGCCGGTCCCCACAGTTACACGGCGCTGATCAAGGCCGCGCAGAAAAACCACATCCGCGTGCAAGCTATCGACTGCCTGGCCAGCCGGCGCTTCCCGCACATGGAGCACACCGGCAAGGTCAGCAGCCGCAAGATGATGAACTTCTATTCCGACTCGGTGATCCGCGCCGACCAGAGCGCACGCGGCGCCAATCGTTGGGTGGCGCTGGTCGACGATGAGCGCGCGAGCAGCCTGGACAACGTGACCGGCCTGGGTGAGTTGCAAGGCACTGTCGTGCTACGGGTGGAAGAAGTGCCAGTGGGCAAGGCAGACGGCTTGTCGGTGGATCCGGGCAGGAAATTGCTGGACGTGCTGGGCCGGCCGATCGATCTGGTGAAAAGCGACCTGCGCCTGCAACTGGCCTCGCCGCCGCCGACGATCACGGCCAACAGCCTCGACAACGCACTGCCCACAAGAGGCATGTTCATGATCGAGGAGTCCGCCACGATCATCCATCGCAGCGGCGACGGGTCTCTGGTCCGCACGACGATCCAGCACGACAGCGGCGGTTTTCTCGTGATTCGCCCGCGCTGGAGTTCGGTCAGCGGGCGCCACTTCGACAGCCTCCATGAATTGGCCGCGGCTCTGGAAGAAGAGGAAGGGCTGTCGCTGAGGCGCGTGCGCATCGATCCAGCGGCGAAAGGATCGTCGACGCTTGAACCGCTGCCCGCCAGTCCCGGTCCGAGCAAGCTGCCCAGCGCGGAGTCGACACTGCCCGACACTGCGCTGATCCACTCACCCTATGAAGTCCCGCCGCCACTTCGCGGCCCCTTGAAGCGGGCGGCCTTCAACTTGGACAGCAAGTCACTGAGTGATCGCATCATTACCCTGGACGACGAGGTTCACTTGAAAACCTTCAAGTCCCTGCGCAAACAGTTGTATGAGACTGCGACGAACTTCTTTGCCAATCTGCATCTCGCCGAGCGCCCGTCGATACCGTCCGTTGACCCAACTGCGAGCGCCGAAGCGTTCATCGACGCGTGGCTCAAGGAGTTCGAAGGGCTGGTGATCGGTGAAAGCCATGGCGAAATCGGCAGCAAGCAATGGCTGATCGAAAACATGCCCCTGCTCGCGCGCAAGGGCGTGAAGACCCTGTACATGGAACACCTGCTCACGGACTTTCATCAGGCGGCGCTGGATAACTTCGCCAGCACCTCGGTCATGCCCGCAGACCTCGAGCTGTACCTGCAAGCACTGGACAACGGTCACATGACCGACCCGCTGAGGCGTTTCAATTTCCTCGAAGTGGTGAAGGAAGCCCACCGCAATGGCATCCGGGTCCAGGCCATCGACTGCATGGCCAGTTACCGGCTTCAGGGCATGGCGACTCTCAACAAGACTTCCCGACTGAAGATGATGAACTTCTTCGCCCAGACCATCATCGACGCCGACCAGGCCGCGCGCGGGCCGCACAAGTGGGTGTCGCTGATGGGCAACTCTCACGCCAATACCTACGAGGGTGTCGCCGGGGTCAGTGAACTGGAGAAGGCGCTGGGGCTGCGCATCGAGGATGTGAGCATGGGACAGGGACGCGGATTCGAACCGGACCCGGGCAGAACCTTCGTCGACGATCTGGGCCGGCCGACCGCTCAGGTCAGGAGTGATTTACGCCTGCAAGTGGCGACGCCCTGGAAGGGAAAGTCGAGCCAGGAAATCGAACAACTGCTGAGCAGACCCGGGATGTACACCCTGACCCGCGAGCCCGGCGGTACCTGGCTGATTCACCGGGGACGGGACAACAGCATCGTGAAAACCCTTATCGACTTCGAGTCCGGCCGCTACTTCATCGAGCGCCCCACGTGGCCGACGCTGCATGAGAAACGCTTCGACAGCATGCAGGCATTGATCACTGCCATCGAGGGGCGGGGATTGAAGCTTGCTGGCTGATCAACATTTTGAGGTGAGGGGATTGCCCCTCACCACACTTACTCAAGGAACAGAGTCTATGGAACCCACATCCCCTCATCCCCTGCCCAACGCCGCCGACAAGGCCGCCCTCAAAGCCATCGCCACCAACCTGATCAACGCTTGCCCAAGCCTGCACGACACGGCCCACGGCATCGCTGCGGACCTGCTGAAAAAATACGGCGTCGTCGGCCTCGATCCCGATCAGGTCTACTTTCATCGCTTCAAGACCGCGCAAAGCCTGGCCCCCTCGTTTACCGGCTGGCAGCACTACGCGGAGAAACCCTACGAATCCCAGACCCTGACGCAACTGGTGATCCACCGTTTCCGCGCCACCGACCAGGACAACGCCGACCTGCTGGATCTGTACGGCGGCTTCTATACCGCCGGCCCCGAAGCCGAAAACTTCGATGCCTCCAATGAAGTGCGCCTGCACGGCAACGATGTGTTGAAGGACTTCTGGGACATCGATTTCAGCACCCTTTATCGCAACAAACTGCAGGCCTTCTGGAGCGATTATTCCAGCGATTTCCGCACACTGGCCAAATGCAGTTTCCTGAGCAAGGCCATCGAAGCGCGGGACAGCGGGCAGCTCAGCGACACGGACTTTCAGACCGCCGTCAGTGCAGTGATCGGCCCGCTGACCTGGCCGATCAGCCTGCACACGCTGCAAAGCGAATTCCCGGTCGGTGAAGATCTGAAGGTCTGCGCACTGGACGTCGCCGGCCATGTGGCGACCGACATACTGCGCATCATCGCCCCCTCGGGCCGGCAGATCCTCTACGTACCCGGCGATGTCGAAGCGTTCCATGTCATGGAAACCGCCGCCGCCATGCACTGGTGGATCCTCGACCAGCTGAACGAACGCGCGCCTCGCCAACTGTTCCTCAAGCATTTCCCCCTCGCCGACCAGCAGCAGATCACTGAAGGTATCACCGACCTGATGAACCGGCTCGTCAGTACCTGGGGACATTCCGACCACCATCTGATCAACCAGAAAAACCTGCCGGTCACCGGCGACGCCTTCACCTGGTTGCGCGACAGGACGCGAGCCGCGATGTCCGCCGAAGCCGACCTGTCCCTGACCTCCAATGGCGACCTGCGCAAGAAATTGTGGATCGGTTACCTGAGCGCCGGCTTGAAGGTGTTCGGCCCGATGGCCGCGGTGGGTTGGCCGGTGGCATTACCGGTGATCGGCGCGAGCCTCGCCAGCATGGGGCTGAACATCGATCAGGCGGTCAACGGCAAGACCTCCGCCGAGCGCAAGGCCGGGGTCATCGGGGCAGTCTTGAGTGGCATCGATCTGCTGTTCAATCTGCCGTTCCTGAAAGGCAGCGGATCACTGGCGGAAGTAGGCGCCGAGCTGGAGGCCGCCGAGGCTGCCGAATGGGCGGACCTGAAACCCGAGCCACCGGAACTCTCGAACGAAATCGGCCCCGTCCCGGAAGAACCGCCTGCGCCCTCCACTTCCGACATCCCGCAAAAATACCAGTCCAATGAACTGCTGGCCTGGTACAAGCCGGGCACCGAGCCCGGGAGATTCCAGGGCATCTACCGACTCGCCGGCGACCCGCCCTACGCCATTTCGATGAACAACAGGGCCTATTACGTGCGCTACTTCACCGACTCCCAGGGTGGCGGATTCTGGGCGATCGTCGACCCGGTGCGACCCAACCAGCTCATCCACTCGATACCCGTGCGCCTGAATGCACAGGGCAATTGGGAGCGCATGCCGCGTCACGGCCTCAAGGGCGGTGGCCTGTGTCAGGGCAAACAGTGCGCGGTGGACATCGAGCTCGACGAACGCTTGCCAGAGCCTGCACCTGAATCGAGCGCCTCGCCGTCACCCGAGCCTCTACCCAGCGACATCCATCTGGTGAAAACCCACTATGACGTCGACCCCGCCCTTCGAACCGAATTGAGAAAGTGGGCCCTGCAACTGAACGAAACCCACGTTCAAGTGCAGCTCGGACCGAATGGCAACCTGATCCCGGTGGATCGCTACGGCCCGAACTTCGCCAGCAGGGCGCGGGCACTGGTCGGCGCCGCCGGGCGCTTCTATCAGCTCATGTCCTGGCGCAGTCTGCCGCTGCGTCCCGCGATACCCACGGTCTCCCCTTCGACCACCTTCCCCGAGCTGATCAGCCTGATCTTCAAGGAAGCGCCGGGCATGGTTCTCGCGGAAACACCGGGACGCATCACCAGCATGCGCCTGCTGATCGAAAACATGCCCGGCCTGGCCCGAGAGGGCGTGCGGACTCTCTATGTACGTCGCTTGCTCAACGACTTTGCCCAGATCGATCTGAATGCCTACTTCGAGTCCGGCGTCATGTCCAAGGACCTGCGCGAATACCTGACCAGCCTGGGCACCGATCCCGCCGGGCGTTTCAACGAGCTGGAACTGGTGAAAGCCGCAAGAGAGAACGGCATCCGCGTCCAGGCCACGGACTGCGCCGCGACCTACCGCAAGCCGATGCCCTTCCTGCGCAGCGAAGAACAGATGAGCACCAACCACCTGACCGCCAACATCATGTTCATGGACCGCACCCTCAATGGCGCCGGCAAGTGGGTGGCCGTGACCGGGGTGGAAAACACCAACGTGTTCAGAGGAATGGCCGGCGTCAGCGAGCTGGAAGGTGGCATCGGCGTGCGGATCGAAGAAGTCAGCCCAGGCCAGGGCGAGCGCATTTCCCCCGATCCGGGCATCGAGATAAAACGCGGCCCCGTCCAGCAGCCCAACCCGATGCGCGGAACCTTCGATCCCTTTCATGCCAACCTGCTGGTCCGCGTGGAAGCGCCCGCGGTCATCCGCGACGAACTGCAAACCAGCAAGCTGCTCTATCGTCCGGGCATGTACGTGTTCGAAGGTGCACAGGGCGACTACACACTGGTTCACCGCAGCCAGACCAACATGCTTGTGCGAACACCCGTGCGGACCACCGCTGCCGGGCAGCTCTACATCGTTCGCCCGTCATGGGGGGAGCAAGTCAGTGATGTGCGCTTTGGCAATCTCGAGCAACTGTCCGAGGCGCTGGAAAGCAGAGGGCTGAGCTTGCAGAGCCGCCTGCCTGACTGAAACCCGAACTCTGTATATCACTTGGCCCCCTTGTGGGAGCGGGCTTGCTCGCGAAGGCGGTGTGTCAGGCGACGGAGATG
>NZ_JBSVXG010000216.1:0-9498 GCF_054070595.1 Pseudomonas sp. SDO55104_S430
CTCGCTCCCATAGGGTTTCGCGTGACCTGTAGGAGCGAGGCTTGCCCGCGAAAGCGGTGTGTCAGGCGACATTGATGTTGGATGTGCCGGCCTCTTCGCGAGCAAGCCCGCTCCCACAGTGGATAGGGGAGCAGGCAAAAAAAAAGCCCCGCATCAGCGGGGCCATAAAGGTGCAGCAGTCATGCTTTCGGGCGGTTGTCCATTACGTGACAGGCTTTGCCCTCGGATCGTTTGATCGAGTGGAACGGCTGCAGGACGATGCGGGTGCTGATGCCGATGTAGGTCTTGATGTGCTTGCTCAGCTCGCCGCACACGGCTTTCTGCTGGTCGTCGGTCAGGTGCTGGTGTTCGGCCTTGAGCTCAACGTGCACGTCGACGGTGTCCAGGTTGCCGTTGCGATGCAGGTGGATTTCGTAGCACTCGGCCAGTTGCTTGATCTTCAGGACCTGCTCTTCGATCTGTGTCGGGAAGACGTTGACGCCGCGGATGATCAGCATGTCGTCGCTGCGTCCGGTGATCTTGTCGATACGGCGCATCGGCCGCGCAGTGCCCGGCAGCAGGCGGGTCAGGTCGCGGGTGCGGTAGCGGATCATCGGCAGGGCTTCTTTGCTCAGGGAGGTGAACACCAGTTCACCCATCTGGCCGTCCGGCAGCACTTCGCCGGTCACCGGGTCGATGATTTCCGGGTAGAAGTGGTCTTCCCAGATGGTCGGGCCGTCCTTGGTCTCGGCGCATTCCATGGCGACACCCGGGCCCATGATTTCCGACAGACCGTAGATGTCCAGGGCGGTGATGCCCATGCGCGCCTCGATGGCGCTGCGCAGTTCGGCAGTCCACGGCTCGGCGCCGAAGATGCCCAGGCGCAGAGCCAGTTTGTGCGGGTCGATGCCCTGACGCTCGATTTCATCGGCGATGTTGAGCATGTAGGACGGCGTGACCATGATGATGTCCGGCTGGAAATCCTTGATCAGCTGCACTTGCTTTTCCGTCTGCCCGCCGGACATCGGGATCACGGTGCAACCCAGGCGCTCGGCGCCGTAGTGCGCGCCCAGGCCGCCGGTGAACAGGCCGTAGCCATAGGAAATGTGCACCTTGTCGCCACGACGGCCGCCCGCGGCACGAATCGAACGGGCCACCACATTGGCCCAGGTGTCGATGTCGTTCTGGGTGTAGCCGACCACGGTCGGTTTGCCGGTGGTGCCGCTGGAGGCGTGCAGGCGCACGATCTCGTTCATCGGCACGGCGAACATGCCGTAGGGGTAGTTGTCGCGCAGGTCCGACTTGGTGGTGAACGGGAACTTCGCCAGGTCCTCCAGGGACTTGATGTCGTCCGGGTGCACACCGGCTTCATCGAAGCGCTGACGGTACATCGGCACGTTGTTGTAGGCGTGGTTCAGGCTCCAGCGCATGCGCTCCAGCTGATGCTGGCGCAACTCGTCGACGCTGGCCGTTTCCAGCGGGTCCAGCACAGGATCAAGCACGGATTGGGAGATTGGCATGTTCATGGTTTCACTCGAATTGTTTTTGTGTTCCAGCCCTTTTGCACAAGGGCTTGAGTGCATGACCCAAGGATACCTCTCGGTTCCTTGGGAATCGCGTTTCTTTAACGGGATAGACGCTCGATGACCAGCGCGATCCCCTGACCTACGCCGATGCACATGGTGCACAGGGCGTAGCGGCCTTGACATTCTTCCAGCTCGTGCAGGGCGGTGGTCACCAGACGTGCGCCGCTCATGCCCAGCGGATGGCCCAGGGCAATGGCGCCGCCGTTGGGGTTGACCCGTGGATCAGTGTCGCCAAGGCCCAGCTCGCGCAGCACCGCCAGACCCTGCGCGGCGAAGGCTTCGTTGAGCTCGATCACGTCCATGTCCTCAAGGCTCAGGTTGGCCAGTTCCAGCACCTTGCGGGTCGCCGGGACCGGGCCGATGCCCATGATTCGCGGTTCGACACCGGCGGTGGCCATCGCCACCACGCGGCCACGGGCGGTCAGGCCGTGACGCTTGGCGACTTCCGGGCTTGCCAGCAGCAGGGCGCAGGCACCGTCGTTGACGCCCGAGGCGTTGCCGGCGGTGATGCTGCCGCCTTCGCGGAACGGCGTGCCGAGTTTGGCCAGCTGTTCCAGGGTGGTGTCACCGCGCGGATGTTCATCCTGCTCGACGATCTTGGCCGGGCCTTTGCGCTGGGGAATTTCCACCGCAACGATTTCCTTGGCCAGACGGCCATTGGCCTGGGCGGCCGCGGCGCGTTGCTGGCTGCGCAGGGCGAAGGCGTCCTGGTCGGCACGGGAAATGTTGAACTGTGCGGCGACGTTTTCCGCGGTTTCCGGCATCGAATCAATGCCGAACTGCTTTTTCATCAGCGGATTGACGAAACGCCAGCCGATGGTGGTGTCGAAGATTTCCGCCTGGCGGGAAAACGCCTGCTCGGCCTTGCCCATCACCAGCGGTGCGCGGGACATCGATTCCACGCCGCCCACCAGCATCAGGCCGGCTTCGCCACTGCGAATAGCCCGGGCCGCGGTGCCGACCGCATCCAGGCCCGAACCGCACAGGCGGTTGAGGGTGGTGCCCGGTACGCTGACCGGCAGCCCGGCCAGCAGCGCCGACATGCGCGCCACGTTGCGGTTGTCCTCGCCAGCCTGGTTGGCGCAGCCGTAGATCACATCGTCGACGCTGCTCCAGTCCACTTGCGGGTGACGGCGCTGCAGTTCGCGCAGCGGCACCGCGCCGAGGTCGTCGGCGCGCACGCCGCTCAATACGCCGGCGTAGCGGCCGATCGGGGTGCGTACGGCGTCGATAATCAGGGCGTCATTCATTCGGGGTCTCCTGCGTCAGCACCGGGCCGCGCACTTTGTAGGATTTGCCGTGGAACAGGGCGATCAACTGACCCTGCTGGTTTTCAATGCGTACGTCGTAGTTTCCGGTGCGGCCCGAGCGGCTCTGCTCGACGCAGTCGGCGCTGAGCGTGTCGCCCAGGCGGGCCGGGGCGATGTAGTCGATGCTGCAACCGATGGCCACTGTCGCTTCGTTATAGCTGTTGCAGGCAAAGGCGAAGGCCGAGTCGGCGAGGGCGAACAGGTAACCGCCGTGGCAGGTGCCGTGGCCCTGGACCATGTCTTCGCGCACGGTCATGCCCACCCGTGAGCAGCCGGGGCCGGCGGACAGCAGGCGCATGCCCATGGCCTGGCTGGCGTTGTCGCGCTGGAACAGGGCCTGCGCGCAGGCGCTGGCCAGGCTCATCGCTTCGTGATTAGTCATGGAAATTCCTCCCTTCGGCGACCAGACGGCGCAGCAGCAGCGACGGCCGGTAGCGTTCTTCGCCATAGCTGGCTTGCAGGTTGTCCAGGGTGTCGAGGATGTGCGCCAGACCGACCACATCGGCCCAGGCCAGCGGGCCTTGCGGGTAGTTGACCCCGGCGCGCATCGCCAGATCGATGTCGGCGGCCGAGGCCACGCCTTGCAGCAGGGCATCGGCGGCTTCGTTGGCGAGCATCGCCACGGTGCGCAATACCGCCAGCGCCGGGCTGTCGCTGAGCAGGCTGACTTTCAGGCCCGCCTGTTGCAGCAGGGCAACACCTTGTTCCAGCGCCAGCGGATCGATACCGGCCGCGTGGCTGATGGCGATGCGTTTGGCGGTGCCGTAATCCAGGGTCAGATCCAGCAGGATCAGGTTGCGCAGGCCGTCTTCTTTCGCACGCTGACAGGCCATGCGCCCGTCGCTCAAGGCCAGCACCGCGTCACCGACCCGCAGCACACCGCGACCATCGCGCTGGATGACGTTGACGCCTTGCTCGCGCAGACGAGGCAGCAGGCCCCGGGCAGCGCCCAGATCGCCTTCCACTACGCAGCATTCCACGCTGGCGCTGCTGGTGATTTCGCGCGCAGGCGGACGCTCGGCGCCCTGGGCGTAGGAGTAGAAACCCTGACCGCTCTTGCGCCCGAAACGGCCACCGTCCACCAGTTCCTTCTGAATCAGCGAAGGCTGGAAGCGGGTGTCCTGGTAATAGGCGTCGAACACCGAGCAGGTCACGGCGTAGTTGACGTCGTGGCCGATCAGGTCGGTCAGCTCGAAGGCACCCATGGCAAAGCCGCCGGCTTCACGCATCAGGGCATCGAGGGTCGGGCAATCGGCGGCGCCTTCCTGCAACAGGCGCAGGCTCTCGGCGTAGAACGGCCGGGCCACGCGGTTGACGATGAAACCCGGGGTGGAGCGGGTGTGTACCGGTTTCTTGCCCCAGGCCTTGGCGGTGTCGTACAGGCATTGCGCAAGTGCCGGATCGCTGGCCAGACCAGAGACGATTTCCACCAGCGCCATCACCGGTGCCGGGTTGAAGAAGTGCAGGCCCAGCAGGCGCTGCGGACGTTGCAGCTGCGCGGCGATGCTGGTGATCGACAGCGACGAGGTGTTGCTGGCCAGAATGCAGTGTTCGCCGCAGATGTCTTCCAGTTGGCGGAACAGGGCGCGCTTGACCTCAAGGTTCTCGACGATGGCTTCGATGATCAGGTCGCAATCGGCCAGGGCTTCGATGGCTTCCACCGCTTGCAGGCGGGCCACGGTGGCGCTGCGCGATTCGGCGGACAGCTTGCCGCTTTCGACGCGCTTGCCCAGTTGCCGGTCCACGCCTTCAATGGCCTGGGCGGCCGCGCCCGGACGGTTGTCCAGCAGCAACACCGGGTGCCCGGCTTGCGCTGCGACCTGGGCGATACCGGCACCCATGGCACCGGCGCCGATCACGGCAACCCGTGCGGTTGTGTTCAGTGCGGTCATGACTCAGCGCCCCTTGAAGCTTGGGGTGCGTTTTTCCATGAAGGCGCTGACGCCTTCGCGGTAATCCTCGCTGCGCCCGGCCAGACGTTGCAGGTCGCGCTCCAGTTCCAGCTGTTCATCGAAGCTGTTGCTCATGCTGGCGTTCAGGCTGCGCTTGATCAGGGCCAGGCCGTAGGTCGGCTGGGTGGCCAGGTGTTGCGCGAGTTTCAGCGCTTCGGCGCGCAGTTCGGCGTCGTCCACGCAGCGGTAGATCAAGCCCCATTGCTCGGCCTGTTCGGCGGTCAGGCGGTTGCCCAGCAGGGCCAGGGCCTTGGCGCGGGCCATGCCGACCAGACGCGGCAGGGTCCAGGTGCCACCGGAATCCGGGATCAGGCCGATCTTGCAGAAAGCCTGGATGAAGCTGGCCGAACGGGCGGCGAGCACCAGATCGCAGGCCAGCGGAATGTTGGCGCCGGCACCGGCGGCCACGCCGTTGACCGCGCAGATCACCGGCATCGGCAGGTCGCGCAGCTGGCGGATCATCGGGTTGTAGAACTTCTCGATGGACTCGCCCAGGTCCGGCACGGCGGCACCCGGCGCGACATTGCGGTCGCTCAGATCCTGCCCGGCGCAGAAACCTCGGCCTTCACCGGTCAGCAGCAGCACGCGCACGTCCGGGTTCTGGCGTACCTGTTTCAGCGCTTCCTTCACTTCGCCATGCATCTGGGTGTTGAAGCTGTTGAGCTGGTCGGGGCGATTGAGGCTCAGCAGGGCGACGCCAGCGTCGATGGAAAACAGGATGTGTTCGAAATTCATGGTCTTGGCGCTCTCTTGGAGGTCGTTCGAATGCGTGGTGACTGGATTACTGGCCAGTGAAAGTCGGTGTGCGCTTTTCCTGGAACGCCGCGATGCCTTCATTACGGTCGCGGGTGCCGGCCAGCACGGTGAAAGCGTGGCGCTCGAAGCGCAGGCCGCTGGCCAGGTCCGTATCCATGGCCTTGAGCAGCGCTTCCTTGGCCAGACGTACCGCCAATGGCGCCTTGGCGGCGATCTGGCGGGCGACCTGCAGGGCGCGTTCGACGGTGAATTCCGGTTGCGTGACTTCGCTGACCAGCCCGGCGCGTTGGGCCTGGCGGGCGTCGATCGGCTCGCCGGTCAAGACCATCTGCATGGCCATGGATTTGCCGACGGCGCGCAGCAGGCGCTGGGTGCCACCGGCACCGGGCATGATCCCCAGGTTGATTTCCGGCTGGCCGAAGCGGGCGTCTTCCCCGGCAATGATGATGTCGGCGTGCATCGCCAGTTCGCAGCCTCCGCCCAGGGCGAAGCCGTTGACGGCGGCGATCAGCGGTTTGTTGAAACGGGTGATGGCCTGCCACGAGGCCTGGCGCGGATCGTCGAGGATGCCGACGAGGTCGCGTTCGGCCATTTCCTTGATGTCGGCACCGGCGGCGAAGGCCTTGCGGCTGCCGGTGATGACCACGGCGCGGGTCTCGGGATCGGCCTGGGCGATGCTCAGTTCGTCCGCCAGTTCGCCCAGCAACTGAGTGTTCAGGGCGTTCAAGGCTTGCGGACGCTGCAGGGTAATCAGGCGCACGCCGGATTCGATGGATTCGACGGCAAGAGTTAGCGGCATTGAAGACTGCCCTCACGGAGCGCGCTCGGCGCTTAGGCCGGCTTGTTATTGGATCGGCCGCAGGGGCCGGTTTTGCCGGAGTATACCTGCAATGTGATACGCAAAAGCAATACTGAAATTGATTTAATGTGTCTTATTGGTCGTGCGCCGCTTTTATAAAGGCAGCTTTCGATGTCGATGTCTCCCAATAAAATGCCCGAATTTATTGGCTTGAGTGCCGGTTCATGCGGGTCAGGTACGTTCGTCCGAAAGGCGGTTTTCAAGTGATACGCTTTTTTGTCTTTGTGCTGGCAAAAGCGATGTGATACAAAATGAGTCAATATCTGCATCGCTTTGTGAAGGAAGCTGCCATGACCTGCTACAGCCTCGATGGCCTGACCCCGGTGATCGACCCCACTGCTTATGTGCACCCGACGGCGGTGCTGATCGGTGACGTGATCATCGGCCCGCATTGCTACGTGGGGCCGCTGGCGAGCCTGCGCGGCGACTTCGGGCGGATCGTGCTGGAGGAGGGCGCCAACCTGCAGGACACCTGCGTGATGCACGGTTTCCCCGACAGCGACACGGTGGTTGAGCGCAATGGCCATATCGGTCACGGCGCGGTGTTGCACGGCTGCCGGATCGGCGCCGATGCGCTGGTGGGCATGAATGCGGTGGTGATGGACAACGCACGCATCGGCCCGCGTTCCTTCGTGTCGGCGGCGGCGTTCGTCAAGGCGGGTTTCGAGTGTCCGGAGCAGTCGCTGGTGATGGGCGCGCCGGCCGGCATCAAGCGCACCTTGAGCGATCAGGAAGTGGCGTGGAAGCAGGCCGGGACGCGGGAGTATCAGCAGTTGGCGCAGCGGTGCCTGGAGCAGATGCGTGAGTGTGAGCCGCTGAGTGCGCCAGAAGCGAACCGACCGCGGATCAGTGACAGCGGCCTGCGTCCGAAGGGCAGTACCTCCTGAACACCAATAACCCTGTGGGAGCGGGCTTGCCCGCGATTGCGGTGGATCAGTGCCAATGATGTCGATTGACACGACCCCATCGCGGGCAAGCCCGCTCCCACAGGTAATGTGCCTTTCGGTATATTCCTTTTCTTTTTTTGCTCGGTACGCCCATGTCGTCCCTGACACCTTTGAACCAACTGATTACGCGCTTCCAGGAGCAGACGCCAATCCGCGCCAGTTCCCTGATCATCACCCTGTACGGTGATGCCATCGAGCCCCATGGCGGGACCGTCTGGCTGGGCAGCCTGATTCAATTGCTCGAACCGATCGGCATCAACGAGCGGCTGATCCGCACCTCGATCTTTCGCCTGACCAAGGAAGGCTGGCTGACCGCCGAGAAAGTCGGTCGCCGCAGTTACTACAGCCTGACCGGTACCGGTCGCCGTCGTTTCGACAAGGCGTTCAAGCGGGTGTACAGCACCAGCATGCCGGCCTGGGATGGTTCCTGGTGCCTGGTGATGCTGTCGCAGCTGACCCAGGACAAGCGCAAGCAGGTGCGCGAAGAACTGGAATGGCAAGGTTTTGGTGCAATTTCCCCGGTGGTGCTGGCCTGCCCGCGCAGCGATCGCAACGACGTCAACGCCACCTTGCTCGACCTCGGCGCCCAGGAAGACACCATCGTCTTCGAAACCACCGCCCAGGACGTCATGGCCTCAAAGGCCCTGCGCCTGCAGGTGCGCGAGAGCTGGAACATCGAAGAGCTGGCGACCCACTACAGCGAGTTCATCCAGTTGTTTCGACCGCTCTGGCAGGCGCTTCGCGAGCAGGAAAACCTGCAACCGGCGGACTGCTTCCTGGCACGGATTCTGCTGATTCACGAATACCGCAAACTGCTGCTGCGCGATCCGCAATTGCCGGACGAGCTGCTGCCCGGCGACTGGGAAGGTCGGGCGGCGCGGCAGTTGTGCCGCAACATCTACCGGTTGATTTACGCCAAGGCCGAGGAATGGCTGAACAGCGCACTGGAAACCGCCGACGGCCCGTTGCCGGACGTGGGCGAGAGTTTTTACCGACGTTTTGGCGGGTTGAAGTAATCCGTCGTCGTTGAAGGAGCGTCGCTGTTCAGGAGAACCCGTGTTTTGCCGTAGACAATAAAAACAAAGCCTGCGTGAGAGGCCTGCCATGATTTCAACAACCGCACAGCGCCAGGATGGGTTCGATCAGTGGATCCATCAGATCAACCAGATCTGTGGCGCCTTCAACGCTCAGCCCCTGGGCGCCGGGTTCGCCGGTCAGATCCGGGAATACCGCAGCGATGCCTTGAAGCTCAGCTTCGTCGATGTCCGCCAGGCGCGGCTGTACCGCACGCCGCGGGAAGTCTCGGCGGGCGAGGGTGGCAAGTACTTCGCGGTGTTCCAGCTCGACGGCACGGCGGGCATGGCCCAGGGCGACGACAGGGTGCTGCTGTCGGCCGGGGACATCACCCTGATCGACGCCGCCAAACCCAGTGATTTCACCTACAGCGACGACTCCCGGCAGTTGTCGCTGATCCTGCCTCATCAACTGGTGGAGCAGACCCTGCGCTTCAGTCAGGTCAAGTGCGGCCAGCGGATCGCCGGGACTTCGCCGATCGCCATGCTCTCGCATCGGCTGATCGTCGAGGCCACGCGCCAGCCGGACATGAGCCGGCAGGAAAGCGAGGCGACCCTGGAGGCGATTGTCAGCCTGCTACGCCCGGCGATCAGCCAGGGCGAGGACTGCACCGACCTGCACGAACGCACCTTCCGCAAGACTCTGAGTTTCATCGACCAGCACATCCGCTCCGAAGAGCTGTGCCCGGAATGGCTGGCTCGGGAAGTCGGCATGTCGACCCGCGGCCTGTACCGGATGTTCGCCAAGAAAGGCCTGGTGGTGGCGCGCTACATCAAGAACCGCCGCCTGGACCTGTGCGCCGAGTCCCTGCGCCAGTCGGGCAAGGAGCAGAAGCTGTCGGTGCTGGGGTATTCCTGGGGGTTCTCGGATTCGAGCTACTTTTCCACGGCCTTCAAAAGCCGCTTCGGCATTGCGCCCGGGGAGTATCGCAAGCAGCATGCGTAGGTGTTTTTGCTCCGATTTCTGTAGGAGCGAGGCTTGCCCGCGAAGAGGCCATCAGATTCAACATTGATGTCGGCTGAAAGCCAGTCTTCG
>NZ_JBSVXG010000217.1:0-9419 GCF_054070595.1 Pseudomonas sp. SDO55104_S430
CACCGCCTTCGCGGGCAAGCCCGCTCCCACAGGGATAGCATCAGGGCACAGATTCTTCGGATACAAAAAAACCGCTGACCGTTACCGGTTCAGCGGTTTTTTCATGGCCGGACGATCAGTGCGCCACGGCGGCCTGCTCGTCCATCTTCTGGCGCAGGCTCAGGGGGCGCATGTCGGTCCAGGTTTCTTCGATCCAGGCCAGGCATTCCTTTTTCAGGCCACTCTTGCCCACGGTGCGCCAGCCCTGCGGCACGGCTTTGTAGTCGGGCCAGATCGAGTATTGCTCTTCGTGGTTGACCACGACCTGAAAGAGGATGTCCTCGCGGTCGAATACTGACGTCATGCTGTTTCTCCATCGCTGTTGGGTGGGCCGCACGTGGCGTGCAGCCGGTATGTAGAAGGAACGTTCCAGGCTGGCAAATATTTAGAGACTGGCAGTCGCCGCAGCCAAAGCCCGGCCGAAAATCCCGGCCACTTCGTCGATCTGCGCGGCAGTGATCACCAGCGGCGGAAGGAAGCGCACCACGCCGCCCTGGCGACCGCCCAGTTCGAGGATCAAACCGCGCTTGAGGCATTCGCGCTGGACCAGCGGCGCCAGGCGCGCAAACACCGGCGGATGTCCCTGGGCATCCAATGCGCCGGTCGGATCCACCAGTTCAACGCCAATCATCAGTCCGCGCCCACGAATGTCGCCCAGTTGCGGGAAATCCCGCTGCAGGGTGCGCAAATGCCCGCCCAGGCGTTCACCCATGGCGGCGGCGTGTTCGCAGACATTGTGTTCGGTGAGGTAGCGCATCACCGCGGAACCGGCGGCCATGGCCATCTGGTTGCCACGGAAAGTGCCGGCATGGGCGCCCGGCAGCCAGGTGTCGAGCCAGTCGCGATAGACCACCACCGCCAGCGGCAAACTGCCGCCGATGGCCTTGGACATCACCACTACATCCGGGACGATCCCGGCGTGCTCGAAGGCAAACATCTTGCCGGTGCGGGCGAAACCACTCTGGATTTCATCGACGATCAAGGCCACGCCAGCCTTCTCGGTGATCCGCCGCAATCCGCGCAGCCACGCCAGATCGGCCGGAATCACCCCGCCCTCGCCCTGCACCACTTCAACGATCACCGCTGCCGGCAATTGCACGCCGGCCTCGGGATCGTTGAGCAGGTTTTCCAGGTAGTTCAGGTTGGACTTCACCCCCTGCTCGCCACCGAGACCGAACGGGCAGCGGTAGTCGTAGGGGTACGGCATGAACTGCACGCCATTGCTCAGCAAGGCACCCAGAGGTTTCTTCGGCCCCAGGCTGCCCATCAGGCTCAACGCGCCCTGGCTCATGCCGTGGTAACCGCCCTGGAACGACAGCACCGTGCTACGGCCGGTGGCCGTGCGCACCAGTTTCAAGGCGGCTTCCACGGCGTCGGTGCCGGTAGGGCCACAGAACTGGATCTTCGCCTGCGCCGCCAATGCCGGTGGCAACAGGCCGAACAGATCCTGTACGAACTGGTCTTTCACTGGCGTGGTCAGGTCCAGGGTGTGCAGCGGCAATTCATCGGCCAACACCTGCTGGATGGCTTCGATCACCACCGGATGGTTGTGCCCCAAGGCCAGCGTACCGGCGCCGGCAAGGCAATCGATGAAGCGACGGCCTTCGACATCTTCGACATGAATGCCCTTGGCGCGCTTGAGCGCCAGGGGAATGCGCCGTGGATAGCTGCGGGCGTTGGATTCCTGCTGGTTCTGACGGGTCAGCAACGGCGATTCATTGAACTGGTAAAGCGTTTCGGTCGGGGCGACCCGATCTTCGGCAAGGCTGGTGGCGACTGACATCTCTCGAACCTCAATACGCTGTGAATTTTGACCAAAACTGCGCATCGGCCGAGTGCGCCCTGTCAGGGCGCACCGGCCGATTTTCCTGTTCTGGAAACGCACCAGCGCATCGAGGATTTAGCCCCCCGGTCGGCTTTCTATGCAGGCGAGGTCAGGTCCTTGTGCATGGGGATGGCCTTGAGCCCCGCGACCATGAAGGCCCGGGCACAGGAGCGGTAACCCAGATTGCGATAAAAGGCTTCGCTGGAGCGGGTGCAGTGCAAGCGCACCCGTTGCTGGCCCTGATCGCGCAACCAGGCTTCAAGATCCGCCAGCAGTGCCTGCCCGACGCCGCGACGAAACCATTCCGGCTGCACGTAACAGAACGCCACCTTGCCGCAGACCGAAGCCATGGCGACGCCGACCGGCTTGTCCTGCAACTGGGCGATGTTCAGGTACAGACGTGGGTCCGCGAGCCAGTGCTGGATGTGTTCGAGGGTGGTATTGCGGGTCCAGACCGCGAGGGTTTGCGATTGGTTGCGGTGGTCGCGGGCGCAACCGATGCGGATGGAACGATCGATGATGCGGTTGATGATGCCGGCATCGGCGGGGGTGGCCTTGCAGGTTTGAATCGGGTCATCCATGGCGTTGTTCCCTCAGTCCGTTGAGTGTGGGGAACGATAGTCACGGGGTGGGCGGGTGGCCAATGTGTAGAGGTTACATTTGATGTGCAACCCCGCCCTACTGTAGGAGCGAGCATGCTCGCGATGCAGGTTCAGACACCGCGGGCATCCAGACAGCCCGCGTCATCGTTAACGACCATCGCGAGCATGCTCGCTCCTACAGGGGATCGTGTCAGGCCGGTTGCAACGGCATGGTCAGCTCCACCCGCAACCCATCCGGCCGGCTGTCGAAATGCAGGGTGCAGCCGCAGCGCTGAACAATCGCCTGAACAATCGCCAGGCCCAGGCCGCAACCGGTGCTCTGGCCATTGCGCCAAAACCGCTGGGTCAGATGCTGCAGATCATCGGCCGCAATCCCCGGCCCATGATCACGCACCACGAACTGCACGCGATTGCCGGTGGTTTGCAGGCTCAGCTCCACCGGCCCGTCACCCGGCGTATGACGCAGGGCGTTGTCCAGCAGGTTGCGCAGCGCGGCAATCGACAGCACCGACGGCATTTGCACCGGGGCGTGGGAGAATTTCGCCGGAGCGTTGAAGCGGATGCGCTGGCGGTCGCCGCCGGCGGTGTCCTGGATCGCCAGTTTCGCCACTTGTTCGGCGCTGCATTGCACGCCGTCGTCGAACGACAGACTGCCTTCGACCCGCGCCAGCAACAACAATTGTTCCAGCGTGCGGTGCAGGCGGTCGGCGCCCTCTTCGGCCCGAGCCAGGGACTGGTCGCGGGCCGCGCCGTCGGTCATGCGCGCCACTTGCAGGTGGGTCTTGATCGCGGTCAGCGGACTGCGCAGTTCGTGGGCGGCATCACCGGTCAGGCGGCGTTCGCGCTCGATGGTCTTGCCGATGCGCTGGAACAGCTGGTTCTGCGTTTCGAGTAAGGGTTGCAGTTCGCTGGGCAGCGGCTGGACCTGCAACGGCTCAAGCGAATCGGCACTGCGGCGCATCAAGGCATCGCGCATGCGGTTGAGCGGCGCCAGCCCCTGGCCGATGCCCAGCCACAGCAGGCACAGACAGCCGAGCAACGCCACGCCCACCGGCACCGAGGCCGCCAGCAGGATCGACATGTTCAGCGCCTCGCGCTCGATCTGCCGGTCAGCGGTGGTAATCCGCAGATCGCCCCGCGCCAGGGTGAAGCTGCGCCAGGGCGCGCCATCGATCATCTGGTCGTGGAAACCCATCTTCTCGGCTTCCAGGGGCTGCCCCGGATCGCTGTGACTGCGGGCCAGGATCTCGCCGCGCAACGAGCTGACCTGACAGGCCATACCGCCGGGGATATTCAGTTGTTCGGCACTGAAATGGGTGCCCTCGCCCTTGCTCGGCAACGGCGGCAATTGCTCCATCAGCCCGGCGACCATCCGCGCCGACGC
Organism: Pseudomonas sp. SDO55104_S430; assembly: GCF_054070595.1. Classification (NCBI taxonomy): domain Bacteria; kingdom Pseudomonadati; phylum Pseudomonadota; class Gammaproteobacteria; order Pseudomonadales; family Pseudomonadaceae; genus Pseudomonas; species Pseudomonas sp. SDO55104_S430. The sequence goes on from NZ_JBSVXG010000217.1 coordinate 3,851, forward strand.
CACCAGCCGCTGGTCGAGGGAAAACATCATCTGATTGCGCAGATCGCTGAGCATCCAGGCCGCAGCCAGTGCCCAGATCAACGCAAACGCGCCCCCGAGCACCAGGCTCAGGCGCAAACGCAGGCTCATCACTTGGTTTGATCTCCGCCATCAGCCGGGCCCAGGCGATAACCCAGGCCGCGCACGGTCTCGACAATGCCGTTGCCGAGTTTGCGCCGCAGGTGATGGATATGAACGTTGAGGGCGTTGCTCTCCAGCTCGTCGTTGAAGCCGTAGACGCTGTCCTTGAGCTGTTCGCTGGACAGCACGCGGCCGCGGTTATGCAGCAAGGCCTGCAACAGCGATTGTTCGCGGCGGGAGAGGTCGACCGACTGTCCGCCGAGGGTGGTTTCGCGGCTGCTCGGGTCGTAGGTCAGGGCGCCGTGCTCGATCAGGTTGACGCTGCGCCCCGCCACCCGTCGCAAAAGGGTGTGCAGGCGTGCGGCCAATTCACGCAGGTCGAAGGGTTTGAGCAGGTAATCGTCGGCGCCGGCCTGCAGGCCGTCGACGCGGTCGGTCACCGAGTCCCGGGCCGTGAGGATCAGCACCGGCAGCTCCAGGCCATTGTTGCGCAGCTGTTGAAGCAACTTCAGGCCGTCTTCATCGGGCAGGCCGAGGTCGAGTACCATCACGTCGAATTCCGCTACCTTGAGCATTGCCCGGGCCGCGGACGCCGTGGCCACGTGTTCCACGGTCAGGCCCTGGGCGGTCAGGCCGGCGACGATGCCGCTGGCGATCAATTCGTCGTCTTCGCAAACCAGTACGTGCATGGGGAGCCTCGTGTAAATAAAGCTGATTAGGCCGTTGACCGATTAAGCGGACATTATGCCGCAAGTCCCCTCACTACAAGGCCGCCAGGGTTAATGGTCGGTTAATCGACACCGCCCATTGTGCACCTCACTTGCAAAGGAATAAGGCTTTTCCATGCGTCATCTGTTTCTCCTCTTCGCTCTGCTGATATCGGGCCTGGCCCAGGCCGGTAGCAATCCGTTCGATAGCAAACCCGACTTCCTCCCTGTCGCCAAGGCATTCGTTTTCACCTCCGAACGCCTCGAATCCGGCGAAATGCAGCTGTTCTGGCAGATTGCCGACGGCTACTACCTGTACCAGAAGCGGCTGAAATTCGATGGCCTGCCCGACGACCAGCACCCCGCGTTGCCGGAAGGTGAGGCCCACAGCGACGAGTTCTTCGGCGAACAACAGGTGTATCGCCAGGGCCTGGAGCTGAAGATTCCCGCAGGCGCCACCGGCCAGGTCAAGGTCAGCTATCAGGGCTGCGCTGATGCCGGGCTGTGTTATCCGCCGCAGACTCAGGTGGTGGATCTGGGCGGCAAGGCTGACGTAGCCGCAACCGGCGAAGCGCAGGATCAGGCGCTGGCCAGCAGCCTTCAACAGCGCGCGCTGGGCTGGAGCCTGCTGGTGTTCTTCGGTCTCGGACTGCTTTTGGCGTTCACCCCGTGTTCGCTGCCGATGCTGCCGATTCTCGCCGGCCTGATCGTCGGCAGCGGCGCCTCGCCCAAGCGCGGTTTCGCCCTCGCCGGCAGCTACGTGGTGAGCATGGCGCTGGTATACGCGGCGATGGGTGTACTGGCGGCGATGCTCGGGGCCAACCTTCAGGCGCTGCTGCAAAACCCTTGGTTGCTTGGCAGTTTCGCGGCGATTTTCGTGCTGCTGGCTCTGCCGATGTTCGGTTTCTTCGAACTGCAACTGCCGGTGGCCGTGCGTGACCGCCTGGAAAATGTTTCGCGCAACCAGCGCGGCGGCAGCCTGCTCGGTGCCGGTGTACTGGGGGCCTTGTCCGGCCTGCTGGTCGGCCCTTGCATGACTGCCCCGCTTGCAGGCGCCCTGCTCTATATCGCGCAAAGCGGCAATGCGCTGCACGGCGGTCTGATTCTGTTTGCCCTGGGTATCGGCATCGGCGTGCCACTGTTGCTGGTGGTGACGGTGGGCAATCGCTTCATGCCAAAGCCAGGCGCCTGGATGAACCTGGTCAAGGGCATCTTCGGCTTCCTGTTCCTCGCCACCGCGCTGCTGATGCTGCGCCCGGTGCTGGATGAATCGCTGTGGGTCGGCCTGTGCGGCGCCTTGTTGTTGATCGCGGCCTATAGCGCCTGGAAGCAATCCGAAGGCTTCGGCCGCATCGCCCATCTGTTCGGCGTCAGCGCTGTATTGATGGGGCTGTGGGGCAGCCTGCTGGTGATCGGCGCGGCGGGCGGCAGTGACGATCTGTTCAAGCCGCTGCAGGTGTTCCGCGCCTCTGGTACGGCGGTCGCCGCGACGCCCACTGGCCACGACGCCTTCACCACGATCAAGGACCCTGCAGTCCTGCAACGGGAACTCGATGCCGCGCAGGCCCAGGGCCAGTGGGTGCTGCTGGACTACTACGCTGACTGGTGCGTGTCGTGCAAAGTCATGGAGAAGCAGGTGTTCGGCAAGGCCAATGTGATGCAGGCCCTGAGCGAGGTACGCCTGCTGCGCCTGGATGTCACCGCTGACAACGCCGCCAGCCGCGAGCTGCTCGGCCGTTATAAGGTGCCGGGGCCACCGAGTCTGCTGTGGATCGGCACCGATGGCGTCGAGCGTCGCAGCCAGCGCATCACCGGCGAAGTCGATGCCGAGACGTTCCTGCAACGCTGGACCACAACCCGAGACGCCCGTTAATGCTCACCTTCACCCTCGGCACCTTTGCCATCGCGCTCAACCATCTGCTGCTGATCAGTGCCTTGGCGCTGGCGACCTTCGTCGGTTGGCGGGTGGCCAAGCGCGGTGGCGAGAATCCCGAGTCGGTGCTGTTCGGGCTGTTCCTGATCGGCATGCTGGCGGCGCGAGTCGGTTTCGTTGCCATGTACTGGCCCCACTACCACAACGATCTCTGGCAGATCATCGACCTGCGCGACGGTGGTTTCCTCGCCTGGCCAGGGATCATCGCACTGGTCATCGCCACGCTGTACCGGGGCTGGCGTCGCCCCGGCCTGCGCCGGCCATTGGGTTTCGGCGTGGCCAGCGGTCTGGCGTTCTGGCTGCTGGCGACCTACTCGCTGACGATTTACGAGCAAGGCACGCGCCTGCCGGAAATCACCCTGCGCAACGCCGCGGGGGAAACCGTGCAACTGGCGGACTACAAGGGCGGCCCGCTGGTGATCAACCTGTGGGCGACCTGGTGCCCGCCCTGCCGCCGGGAAATGCCGGTGCTGGAAAACGCCCAGCAACAGCGCCCGGACCTGACGTTTCTGTTCGTCAATCAGGCCGAAAGCATGCAGAGCGTCGCCACCTTTCTGGAAACCCAGGGCCTGAGCCTGTCCAACGTGTTGTTCGACGGCAGCGGTCGCCTGGGCCAGGCCGTCGGCTCCATGGCCCTGCCGACTACACTGTTTTACAGCCCCGACGGTCGCCTGCTGGGCAGCCATCTGGGTGAGCTGTCCCAAGCGAGCCTCGCCCGCGCCCTGGAAAATTTCGATTCCGTACCTGCCACTTCTTCAAGGAAACCGCCATGCCCCGCCTCCGCCACCTGCTGACCCTGAGCCTGGGTGCCGCCCTGCTGCATCTACCGTCGGTGCAGGCTGAAGAGTTGCCCGCTGCGATCAAGCAGATCGAGGCCAAGGGCGCGAAAATCGTCGGTCAGTTCGATGCTCCCGATGGCCTGCGCGGCTACGCGGCGCAGTACCAGAATCGCGGCATGGCGCTGTACCTGACGCCCGATGGCAAACATGTGCTGTTGGGCAATCTGTACGACGAAAAGGGCAACGACCTGAGCAGCGAGCCGTTGCAGAAGCTGGTGTATGCGCCGATGTCCAAGGAGGTCTGGGGCAAGATGGAGGCGAGCAACTGGATCGCCGACGGCAGCAAGGATGCGCCGCGGGTGGTGTATCTGTTCAGCGACCCGAACTGCCCTTACTGCAACATGTTCTGGGAACAGGCGCGGCCCTGGGTCAAAGCCGGCAAGGTGCAACTGCGGCACATCATGGTCGGGATCATCCGCGAAGACAGCCCGGGGAAATCCGCCGCACTGCTCGCCGCCAAGGATCCGCAGAAAGCCCTGCAAGACCACGAGTCCGCGGGCAAGGGCAGTTCGCTCAAGCCGTTGAAGGACGTGCCGCCGGCCATTCAGGCCAAGCTTGCGGCCAACATGCAGCTGATGGACGACCTGGAGCTGCAGGCCACGCCGGCGATTTTCTACATGGATGACAAGGGTGAGCTGCAACAGCAGCAAGGCGCGCCGGCACCGGAGAAATTGGTGAAGATTCTCGGGCCGAAATAACGCGCGCGGGTGGCGTAATTACCTGTGGGAGCGAGCCTGCTCGCGATGGTCGTCAACGATGACGTGGGCTGTCTGGATGCCCGCGGTGGCTGGGCTACCATCGCGAGCATGCTCGCTCCTACAGGGGTTCTGTTTTTATTCCTGGTTGCGTTTGGACAGGAATGCCAGCAGCGCGTCGGTGACGAACTGCGGGTTTTCCAGATTGGAAATATGTCCCGCCTCCGGCACCAACACACACGGGCAACCAATCAACTCAGCCATTTCCTGCGCTTCGCTTGGTGGACGCGGTTTGTCCTGGTCGCCGCAGATCACCAGCGTGCTCGCAGCATCCAGTTCGCCCAGACGCGGCAGCAGGTCATCGCGGCCAAAGGTAATCCGCCCCATCGGCACCACGCTTTCGCGCAGGCGCTCTGGTGACAGCGACGCCAGTTTGGCGCGGAAGTCCTGATACAGCGCCGACTGCGGATCGATGCCCGGGCGGAAGAAGATCGGCACCACGATGTCCAGCAACTGCGGTGCGATCACGCCGGTGTCTTCGATCATCTTGAACAGCGAGAAGTAGTACTGGCGGGTCGCCTCCGGTTCGACGCCGACATAGGTGTCCATCAACACCAGGCCGTTGAGCCGCTGTGGTGCCGACAGCGCCAGCCGCACGCCCCACATACCACCGACCGACAGGCCGACCAGGGTCACGCGGTCGATGTCCAGGTGATCGAGCAAAGCCAGTGCCTGACGCGCGATGTCGTCCAGCGAAGTCGTCCCGGCCGGCAGCGCCCCCGACTCACCGTGGCCCCACAGGTCCAGGGCGATGACCCGATGGTTTTGCGACAAGGCGGCAATCTGCGGCGCCCACATGGCCTGGTCCCACAGGTAACTGCCCGCCAGCAAAACCGCCGGGCCGGTGCCTTGATCGAGGTAGTGAAGAGGTTGTCCGTCAATTGATACGAAAGGCATTGACTGTCTACTCGCCAGGAAAGGGAGCGCAAAGCCTGAGCTGTGCGTCCTCGACAGTCAATAAACCAAAGGTGTGGGTTGTGTCGGAGCGTTCTGACACAGGCTGGCATTTTGGTTGACCGGCATTCCGTCATCGCGGGCAAGCCCGCTCCCACAGTTTTAGAGCCGTCCCTGAATCAGCGGCTCGACTCGGTCATTGTGGGAGCGGGCTTGCCCGCGATGAGGCCATCAAATTCAGATTTGATGGTGACTGACACACCGCCATCGCGAGCAGGCTCGCTCCCACAAGGGATCCGGGTGTTCACAAATACTGTGTCC
>NZ_JBSVXG010000218.1:0-9396 GCF_054070595.1 Pseudomonas sp. SDO55104_S430
ATCTCCTGTAGGAGCGAGGCTTGCCCGCGAAGAGGCCCGCAAGAACGCCGCAAAATCAGAGGTAACGCGGCGCCGCCGTGGAATTGCCGAACAACCCCGACAGCACCTGGCGCTGTGCCTCATGGCGGTCCCACTGGGAACCATCATGCAACCCCGGAATGGTCACCAGCTCGCCGCTGGCCAGCCCCACCAAGGCGGCATCGACCATATCGCCGGCCGACATCACGATCTCCTGCGGCAGGTTTTCCACCGGGTTGCCCGCTTCGCTCCAGAAGTCCGTAGCGGTAGCGCCCGGCAGCACGGCCTGGATGCGCAGGCCCTTGTCGGCCAGTTCATGGTGCATCGACTGACTCAGGGCCAGAACGAACGCCTTGGTGGCGCCGTACACGCCGTTGAGGATTTCCGGGGCGATGGCCACGATCGAGCCGATGTTGATCACGGTGCCGCCGCCACGGGCGACGAACCCCGGTGCCACTGCGTACGCCAGGCGAGTCAACGCCGTGATGTTCAGGGTGATCATCGCTTCCATGTCATCCACCGGGCTGCCGAGCAGCGGCATGACCGCCCCCACCCCGGCGTTATTGACCAACAGGGTGATGCTGGCGTCGCTGCGCAGGATCTGCTCGACCCTCAGCAAATCGGCCTTGTCCTTCAAATCGGCCGCAACCACTTCCACGCTGCGCCCGGTTTCGTCGCTCAAGCGGTTGGCCAAGGCATCGAGTTTTGCCTGGCTGCGGGCGACCAGAATCAGGTCGTAACCCTGACGGGCCAGGCGGTCGGCGTACACCGCGCCGATGCCTGAAGATGCGCCGGTGATCAGGGCGGTGCCTTTGGATGAAAGCGTCATGTGCAATGTCCTTCACGAAGAGGCGAGATATTCGCCGGTGTGAGCAGTTATAAGGGGGCTCGCCGGCGGCGCAAATGACGTTTAAAGTACGTTTTTCGGACATGACCTTTTGAGGACATCCCATGATCAGCGTGGCCTTCGTGGTTTTCGACAGGTTCCAGTCCATGGCGCTGGCGGCGATGCCGGTGTTCGAGTACGCCAATTTCAGCGCCGGCGAAACCCTTTACGACGTGCGCGTGCTGTCCGAGGACGGGCGAAACCTGCGGGCTTCAGGTGGACTGACGGTAGGCACCGAGGCGTTCGATGAGCGGGTGTTCGATACGGTGATCGTGGTGGGCGGCGATTCGGTCCTCGAACAGGCCCCGGAGGCAGTGCTCGATTACCTGCGATCCAGCGCCACGACGGCCCGGCGCACCGCGTCGATCTGCTCCGGCGCCTTTGTCATGGCCCAGGCCGGCCTGCTCGACGGACGTCGCGCCACCACCCATTGGGCCTATGCCCGGCAACTACAGGAGCGCTTTGCCTCGATCAAGGTGGAGGCCGACCGCATCTATGTGATCGACGGTTCGATCTGGACCTCTGCCGGAATGACCGCCGGCATCGATCTGGCGCTGGCCATGGTAGAAAAGGATTTCGGAGCGGAGCTGGCGCGTTCGGTGGCGCAGAAGCTGGTGATGTATCACCGTCGAGGCGGCGGTCAGTCGCAGCACTCGGCGTTGCTGGAGTTGGAGCCGAAGTCTGACCGAATCCAGACGGTGCTTGGTTATGCGCGGGAGCATCTGGCCGAGGCGCTGTCGGTGGAGCAGTTGGCGGAGGTGGCGAGCCTGAGTCCACGGCAGTTCAGCCGTGCCTTTCGTGCAGAAACCGGGCAATCACCGGCCAAGGCCGTGGAAAACCTGCGTCTGGAGGCGGCAAGACAACTGCTCGAACGAGGACGCCTGAGCCTGGATCAGATTGCCCTGGAAACCGGCTTCAGCGACCGCCGCCGCATGCGCGAGGCTTTTCTCCGAGCATTCGGCCAGCCACCGCAAGTCATCCGCCGCACAGCCCGCACCGAGATCCCCCTGTAGGAGCGAGCATGCTCGCGATGCACGCAAGAACACCGCGGGGCATCAGGCCGCCAGCGTTATCGTTGACGACCATCGCGAGCATGCTCGCTCCTACAGGGTTTGGTGTTGGCCGAGGTGCATCAGGCCAGCTTCATCGACCTGTACGGTAATCGACTCATAACTCCCCACCGTCGCGTGCTCCGTCTCAAGTTTCTGCTCATGCGCCGCCGTGATGATCAACAAATCCGCCCCCGCCGCTTCCGCTGCCTGTATCCCCACGGTGGCATCCTCGAACACCAGACAATCGCCAATCTCCACACCCAACCGCCGCGCGGCCAGTCGATACCCGGACGGGTCAGGCTTGCCGACGGTGACGTCTTCGGCTGTGATCATCACCTGTGGCTCAGGCACCCCGGCCGCCGCCATCCGCCTTAACGCCAGCGTCCTCGGCGCCGAGGTCACGATAGCCCATTGATGAACCGGCAACGCCTTGAGAAAAGCCGCCGCACCGGCGACCTCTTCCACGCCGTCGACATCCTCGATTTCCGCCTGGGTCACCCACGCCGCTTCCACCTCGGCATCGACGCCGGGCAGGTTCAGGCGGCGGATGGTGTCGATGGCGCGGGCGCCGTGGATGGTGGGCAAAAAGGTCTCGACATCGACACCGTGACGCCGGGCCCAGGTGGCCCAGACGCGCTCGGCGGCGGCGATGGAGGTGAGGATGGTGCCGTCCATGTCGAACAGGAAGGCGCGGTAAGGGGTGTCGAAAATAGTCGCGGGCAAGGGAGACGTTCCTGTCAGGGGGGGTCAGGCAAATCTACACGATCCCCGCCCTCTGTAGGAGCGAGCTTGCTCGCGATGGTCGTCAACGATGACGCTGGCAGCCTGACACCCGGCGGTGCCTGTGCCTCCATCGCGAGCAAGCTCGCTCCTACAGTGAGGTTTTGTGGGATTTCAAGGCACCCTCGACGCAATCGAGCAGTTGCCCCAGCGCCCAGGGTTTCTTGATGAACGACACGTCGTGGCGCACCCCTGAACTCTCCGGCGTTTCATAGCCGGACATGATCATGATCGGCTTTTCGGGCCAGCGATCGCCGAACAGATTAGCCAGATCGGCGCCGTTGAGCGTGCCCGGCATGGTGATGTCCGTCAGCAACAACTCGACTTCTTGCGCATGCTGCTGCAGGTAGACCGACGCGGCATCCGCGCTGGCTTGAGACTGCACCACATACCCCTCCTCCTGAAGAATCTCGCAGAGAAACTCCAGGATCAACGGATCGTCCTCCACCACCAGAATCAATCCGCCCGGAAGGTCTCCACCTGCAGTCGGCTCACGATTCATGACCTTGCCGCTCCCTGTATATCTCAATGATTTCGCGGGCTCTAATCCGCCACCTACAGGTATGAGCAGCGGCGCCCGCGGAAATTCATTTTTGATACAGGCAAACGATTAAATCAGGCTTCCTCGAGGATCAGGTCGGCGCCCTTCTCCGCCACCATCAGCACTGCGGCGTGGGTATTGCCGGAGGTCACGTTGGGGAAAATCGACGCGTCGACGATGCGCAAACCGTGCATGCCGTGGACCTTGAGGCGCTTGTCCACCACCGATTTCTGCTCGTCCGAGCCCATGGCGCAGGAGCCGCACAGGTGATAGATCGAACCGCAGTTCTCGCGGAAGTACTGCAGCATCTGCTCGTCGGTTTCAATCGCCGGCCCCGGCAGCACTTCGTCGACGGTGATGCCCTTGAGCGCCGGTGCGCCCATGATCTTGCGCATCAGCCGGCTGCCCTGGATCACCTCGTCGATGTCTTTCTGGGTGCTCAGGTAGTTCGGGTCGATCAGCGCCGCGTCCCGTGGGTTTTTCGAGGCGATCTCGATGTGCCCGCGGCTGGTCGGCCGGCACGGGTTGAAGCACAGCAGGAAGCCTGAGTACGGCTCGGGCTTGAGGCTGGCCTTGTTGTTTTTCGGGATCTGGTACGACAGCGGGTTGAAGTACAGCTGCAGGTTCGGGTTGCTCTGCTGCTCGTCGCCACGGAAGAAACCGCCGGCCTGGTTGACGCTCATGGCCAGCGCGCCCTTGCGGGTGAACAGGTACTTTAGGCCCAGCTTGAACTGGCCGAACAGCGAACTCAGCTCATCGTTGAGCGTCGGGATGTTGGCCTTGTAGTAGTAACTGGCGCACAGGTGGTCCTGCAGGTTCTGCCCCACCGCCGGCAGGTGTTTGACCAGCGGGATGTTGTGTTTGGCCAGCAGCGCCTGATCGGCGACGCCGGACAATTGCAGGATCTTCGGTGTATCCACGGCGCCGGCGCAGAGGATCACTTCCTTGTTCGCGGTGAAGGTGCGGACCACGCCGTGTTGGGTGATGGACACGCCGGTGGCGCGTTGCTGGTCATCGAACAGCACGCGATCGACCAGGGCGTAATGTTCGATGCTCAGGTTCGGCCGGCTCAGCGCCGGATGCAGATGCGCAAAGCTGCTGGAAGAGCGTTGACCGTTACGGGTGTTGACGTCGTAAATGCCGGCGCCTTCGAAGTTGCGGCCGTTGAAGTCTTCGCTCAGCGGGTAACCCAACTCGTCGCAGCCCTTGAGGAACACATCGCAGATCGGGTGAGTCTGGCCCTTCATCGGGGTGATGCTGATCGGGCCGCTGCCACCGTGGTATTCGCTCTCGCCCAGCGGATGGTTTTCCAGTTTGCGGAAGTACGGCAGCACGTCCTTGAAACCCCAGCCGTCGTTGCCGTTGGCTGCCCAGTCGTCGAAGTCATGGGCCTGGCCGCGCACGTAGATCATCGCGTTGATCGAGCCCGAACCACCCTGCACCTTGCCGCGCGGGGCGTAGATTTCACGGTTGCCCAGCTGCTTCTGTGGCTGGCTGTAGTACATCCAGTTGAAGGTCGGGTTGTAATACATTTTGGCGAAGCCGACCGGGATCTTGAACCACGGCGAACTGTCCTTGCCGCCCGCTTCCAGCAGCAGCACCGTGTATTTGCCGGATGCCGACAGGCGATTGGCCAGGACGCAGCCTGCGGCGCCAGCGCCAGCGATGATGTAGTCGTATGTCATGCACGGTTACCGCGTAAGTCGTTGTACTGAAAAACCGGGATGGGCCCACACAAGTCGATGTGGGAACACAATCCTTGTGGGAGCGGGCTTGCTCGCGATTGCGGAGTGCCAGTCGACACATTCGTTGCTGAAATTCCGCCATCGCGAGCAAGCTCGCTCCTACAGGGGTTTTGTGTTGCTGCCCGTTCTCCGGTGAAAAACTCGCCTCAGCCCTTGGCCGGCGATGTGTCCTTGACGTCCGCCGGGGTCGGGGCCATTTGCAGGTGCAGGCGCTCGCCGGTGTACGGCGAATGCTTGCGCACCACGTCCATGTTCAGCTCCACGCCCAGGCCCGGTTCGGTGGACGGGATGATGTAGCCGTCTTCCCACTGCAACGGTTTGGTCAGGACTTCGGCATGGAAACCGCCCCAGGTCATGATGCTTTCCTGGATCAGGAAGTTCGGCGTGCAGGTCGCCAATTGGAAGCTGGCGGCGGCGCCGATCGGCCCGTTGTACAGATGCGGGGCGATCTGCGCGTAGTAGGCCTCGGCCATACTCGCGATCTTCTTGGCTTCCAGCAGGCCGCCGCAGCGGGCGACATTCATTTGCAGGATCGACGCACCGCCGGCCTGCAGCAGCTTGAAGAATTCGTACTTGGTGGTCAGGCGCTCGCCGGTGGCAATCGGGATGCTGGTCTTGGCCGCAACCTGCGCCATGGCGTCTTCCTGGCCTGGCGGTACCGGCTCTTCGAACCACAGCGGGTCGTACTTCTCCAGGCGCTTGGCCAGGCGGATCGCCGAGGACGGCACCATTTGCCCGTGGGTGCCGAACAGCAGGTCGCACTTGTCGCCCACCGCTTCGCGGATCTTGCGGCAGAAGGTTTCGCAGCGCTCCAGCACTTCCAGCGAAATCTGATGCCCGGAGTACGCGGTGTACGGACCCGCCGGGTCGAACTTCACCGCAGTGAAGCCCTTGTTCATGTTCTCGATGGCGCACTCGGCGGCCAGGTCCGGGTCGTCGTAGTCGTACTCGCCCTTGCTGTTGACCGGGTACAGGTAGGTGTAGGAACGCAGGCGCTCGTTGACCTTGCCGCCGAGCAACTCGTAGACCGGCTTGTTCGCGGCCTTGCCGATGATGTCCCAGCAGGCCATTTCCAGGCCGCTGACCACACCCATCATGGTCAGGTCCGGGCGCTGGGTGAAACCGCTCGAATAGGCCTGGCGGAAGAAGCGCTCGATGTGGTGCGGATCCTGGTTGAGCAGGTAGCGTTCGAACACGTCTTCGATGATCGGCAGCATGGCTTTGGGGCCGAAGGTCGCGGCGTAGATTTCGCCCACGCCTTCGATGCCGCAATCGGTCTTGAGCTTGACGAACAGCCAGTACATGCCGCCGATGTGCGGTGGCGGAACGGCAACGATATGGGTTTCAAGGGCGACGATTTTCATCTCAAACACCAGTCTTGTTCAAAGATTTGCGATTGACGCGAGCGCGCAGGGCCAGGGCCGCGAAGGTCCCGATCAGACCGACGCTGGCGATGTAGCCGAAGTAGAGTTTGTAACCGACGGCACCGGGGTACTGTTCGGTGAGGTAGCCATTGATCAGCGGGATAAAGGTGTCCGGCAGGTAACCCACCACCGAGACGATGCCGATGGCCAGGCCCGTGATGCGCAGCGGAATGTCGCAGGTATCGAGGATCGCCCAGTACAGGCCGCGAATCGCGTAGGTCATCAGGCCGATGAAGATCACCGTGGCGATCAGCAGGCCCATGCTGCCCAGCGCCGGGAACACGATCAGGCCGACCATTGCCAGGGTCGCGAGAAACAGCGCGACCACCAGCACCGAAATGTTCGAGAACTTGTCACCCAGCCAGCCGCCGCCAATGCCGCCGATAGGACGCATCCACAGCTTGATGGTGGTGATGGTGCCGGCCATGACCGCGGTCATGCCGCCGCCCTGCAGGTAATCGGAGAAGCTGTAGGTGGCCCAGAAGATGTGATAGCCGCAGAACACGATGGCAGTGACCAGCCACAGCTCGGGGATCTTCACCAGGATGGCGAGGTCGGCCAGCAGGTTGAACTTGCCCTTCTCCACCTGCGCGGTGGCGTCCATCGACTTCGGATCCTTGATCAGCACCAGCACGCAGCCGATGGCGATACAGGTGAAGGCGTACATGTACACCACATGCTTGAAGCCTTCAGCAGTCGATTCGCCACGGGTTTCGGTGGCGTAGGCAAACAGCGCCAGAGCGACGGTGGCCAACAGCGCTTCAACCAGACCGCGACCACCGTCGAGGATGCCGAAGAACCGGCCCTGCTCGGAGTGATGGGCGATCATCTTCACCCGCTTGAGCACCGAGGCCCAGAAGGTCAGGCCGGTGGTCAGTCCCCAGCAGCCGAAGATGATCATCAGGCTGGTCATCGACGGCGCGGTGGAGTACCACAGGCCCAGGACGCCGGTGGCTACCAACGAGAAGAAAATCAGGAAACGCGGGGCGATACGGTCGGCCAGCCAGCCGCTCGGCAGGTAAGACAACAGGAAGATGGTGCCCAGCATCGAGTACAGGTAACCCAGCTCGCTGTGGTTGATCTGGAACACTTCGAGCATGGTGGTCTGGTAGACCTGACGCAAATAGAGAATCGGGTAGATCGCACCGGCGGCCAGTACCAGCAACATCAGCTGGAAATAGCGACTGCCCTTGTCACTCTGGCTTTGTGAACCGGCGTTGGAACCCTGAACAGCGGCAGCAGAAGTTGCTTGCTTGGACATTGAGTAGACCTCTGGCGCCCGGTGTGCCGGGCGCTCTGATAATTGTTTTTATAAGTGCAGCGTGAAGCCTGTTGCGGTGACTCAGTACTTCATGACCACCAGACGGGTCTGGGTGAATTCGAGCATGCCGTGCTTGCCGTCATCGCCGCCCAGGCCCGAGCGTTTCCAGCCGGCGTGATAGCCCTGGTACGGGTCGGCCGGTGTGCGGTTGACGTACAGCTCGCCGGCTTCGATGGCGTTGGCGACTTTCTGCGCGGTGCGGTAGTTCTCGGTGTAGAGCACCGACGACAGGCCGAACTGGTGGTCGTTGGCCATGGCCAGGGCTTCATCGATGTCGCGGTATTTGAGTACCGGCAGCACCGGGCCGAAGATTTCTTCCTGGATGATTTCCATGTCCTGGCGGCAGCCGCTGAGCAGGGTCGGCGGGTAGAAATGGCCGTTGCCTTCAGGGATGAAACCACCTGTTTCCAGTACAGCACCGTCGGCGATGGCGCGCTCGACCATGGCATGGATGTTCTTTTGCGAGCTGGCGTTGACCAACGGGCCCATCAGGCTGGCGTCGGTGGCGCGGTCGCCGAATTTCACGGCGCCGATTTTCGCTTTCAGCAGGCCGAGGAATTTTTCGTAGACGCTTTCCTGCACATAGACCCGCTCCACCGCCGTGCACAGCTGGCCGCAATGAGTGGTCTTGGAACCGACGATGGCCGTGGCGGCGGCTTCGAGGTCAGCATCGGCCTCGATGATTGCCGGAGTCTTGCCGCCCAGTTCCAGGGATGGCTTGGCGATGTTGGCCTTGCAGTAGTCGAGCACGATGCGCCCGGCGTTGACGCTACCGGTCAGGGTGATCAGGCCGACGGCCTTGTGGGTGCAGACGGCAGCGGCCGTGGCGTGATCCATGGTCAGGATGTTCACCACGCCGGCTGGCAAACCGGACTGCTGCACGGCCTTGGCGATTTCGAAGGCCGAGGTCGGGGTGTTGTTGCTTGGGCGAACCACCACGGTGTTGCCGGCAATCAGCGCCGGGGCGATTTTGCGCAGCAGGGTGTAGACCGGGTAGTTGAACGGAATCAGGCAGGCGACCACGCCGATCGGCTCGCGGTGCAGGAACAGGTTTTCGTTCGGCGAATCGCTCGGGATGATTTCGCCTTCGATACGGCGTGCCCATTCGGCGTGATAACGGGTGATCTGCGCCGCATAACGGGCTTCATTGCTGGCATCGCTGACGCTCTTGCCCGACTCGGCGGCTAGGGCTTGGCCGATGTCTTCGGCGCGAGCTTCCAGGGCATCGGCGAAAGCGCGCAGGTGTTCGGCGCGTTCGATGCTGGTGAGCTTGCCCCAGGTTTTCTGCGCCTTCGCGGCGGCTTCGACCGCCGCGGTGGCTTCATCGGCGGTGGCGGCGGAGACCTGGCCCAGCAGCGCCTCGGTGGCCGGGTTGTAGACGGCAATCAGCGCGGCGCTGGCCGGCTCGATAAATTGCCCGTTAACAAAGTTTCGCTCGAGTCGCATGTGAATCGCCCATCGTTGTTTTTGTCCAGTCGGGGCAGTCTTGGCATTCGGGCTGGATTGAACAAACGATTTATTGAGCGATGTAACATTCGAAAAACGCAGGTTACCGGTATTTCCTGTAGGAGCGAGGCTTGCCCGCGAAGGCGGTCTGTCTACAAAAAATGTATTGCCTGACCCTCCGCA
>NZ_JBSVXG010000219.1:0-9373 GCF_054070595.1 Pseudomonas sp. SDO55104_S430
GGGCCGTATCAGTCAACTTTTACATTGCCTGACCCACCGCCTTCGCGAGCAAGCCCGCTCCCACTTTTGATCGAGGTGATCACAAGGCTGTGATCAATCCTCGCGTTTTACCACCAGGGTCAGGATGTCATAGCTGGCCACCAGCTCGCCCAGCTGGTTGGTGACTTCCACGTCCCAGGCCACGACGCCTTGCGGGATGCCTTGCGGGCTCTTTTTGCCCTGGTCGATTTTGCGTTTGCAGGTCAGGCGGGCCTGGATGGTGTCGCCGATGCCGACCGGGTTGATGAAGCGCAGGGTATCGAGGCCGTAGTTGGCCAGGACCGGTCCGGGCGCTGGCGAAACGAAAAGCCCGGCTGCGGCCGACAGGACGAAGTAGCCGTGGGCGATGCGCTTGCCGAATTGCGATTCCTTGGCCGCGATGTCGTCGAAGTGCATGTAGAAGTGGTCGCCCGACAGGCAGCCGAAGTTCACCAGGTCCGCTTCGGTGACGGTGCGACGGTGGGTCAGCAGCGATTCACCGATCTGCAGGTCCTGGAAGTAGCGACGGAACGGGTGCACTTCGGTTTCGATGACCTTGGCGCCGCGCACATATTCGCCAGTGACCGCCGCCAGCATGGTTGGCGAGCCCTGTACCGCGGCGCGTTGCAGGTAGTGCTTCACCGCACGCAGACCGCCCAGTTCTTCACCGCCACCAGCGCGACCCGGACCGCCGTGCTTGAGTTGCGGCAGCGGCGAGCCGTGGCCGGTGGATTCGCCGGCGCAGTTGCGATCCAGCACCAGCAGACGGCCGTGCAGGGCAGCGGCGACTGGAATGGCTTTGGCTGCAATCGCTGGATCCTTGGTCACCAGGCTCGCCACCAGGCTGCCTTTGCCGCGCGCGGCCAGTGCCAGCGCTTCATCCAGATCGTCGTAGGCCATCAGGGTGCTGACCGGACCGAACGCCTCGATGTCATGTGCGCCACCTTCGGCATGCGGATCGCGGGCCTGCAACAGGGTCGGGGCGAAGAACGCGCCCTTGTCGACGTTCTCGCCGCGTGGTTCGAAACCGTCACGGGCGCCGAACAGCATGTTGCTGCTCTGCAACAGCGCTTCCAGGCGCTCGGCCACGTCTTTCTGCTGGTCGTGGGAAGCCAGAGCGCCCATGCGCACGCCTTCCACCGACGGATCGCCGACCACCACCTTGGCCAGACGGTCACGCAGGCGCGTGGCGACGGCGTCGATGTACTTGGCCGGGACGATGGCGCGGCGGATGGCGGTGCATTTCTGCCCGGCCTTGGTGGTCATTTCCTTGGCCACCTCCTTAATGAACAGCTCGAATTCTTCGTCGTCCGGGGTGACGTCCGGGGCGAGGATCGCGCAGTTCAGCGAGTCGGCTTCGGCGGTGAACGGCACCGAGTTGCGGATCAGGTTCGGGTTGACGCGCAGCTTGGCGGCGGTGTCGGCCGAACCGGTAAAGGTCACCACGTCCTGGCCTTGCAGGCGGTCGAGCAAGTCACCGGTGCCGCCGATGATCAGTTGCAGGCTGCCGGCCGGCAACAGGCCGGATTCGTCCATCAGGCGCACCACGGCTTCAGTCAGATAGCTGGTGGCGCTGGCGGGTTTGACGATGCACGGCATGCCGGCGAGGAAGCTCGGCGCGAACTTTTCCAGCATGCCCCAGATCGGGAAGTTGAAGGCGTTGATGTGCACCGCCACGCCACCGCGCGGCACCAGGATGTGGGTGCCGGCGAAGGTGCCCATCTTGCTCAGTTGCAGTGCCGGGCCTTCGTGGACCACGTTGCCCGACGGCAGCTCGCGCGAACCCAGGCTGGCGTAGGTGAACAGGGTGCTGTTGCCGCCTTCGATGTCGATCCAGCTGTCGGCACGGGTCGCGCCGCTGTGGTGGGAGATCGCGTAGAGCTGTTCCTTGCGCTCGGCCAGGTACAGGGCCAGGGCCTTGAGACGTTGGGCACGTTGCTGGAAGTCCAGCGCCATCAGGCCGCTGACGCCTTGGCGACGGCCGTGTTCGATGGCTTCGGCGAAGTCCGGACGCTCTTCGTGGGTGCGGGCGATTTCATGGCCATCGACGGCGCTGCGCAGGATTTGCGCGCCTTGCTGGCCGATCCAGCGACCGGCGATGAAGCTTTGCAGTGTAGGAGAAGAGGACATCAGGATTGCTCCGGGTTTGGTCAGTGTCTGGCGGGGGTTTTAGCCGCGCCTGTCAAATGGATGGTCAGTGCTGGCTGGCGCCCGAAGCGCCGATGCCGGTCATGGAACGGATGAACTGCGCCAGGTAACGACCGCGCTCGAGGGCGGCCCGTGGCGAACGGTCTGTGACCGAGAACAGCCAGGCGCTGAAGAACGCCAGGCTCATGGAAAACAGCGCCGGGTTGGAATAGGGGAACAGCGCCTTGTCGTGGTGCATGACGTTGACCCACACCGCCGGGCTCAACACCAGCAGCACGATGGCCGAAACCAGGCCAGCCAGGCTGCCCAGCACCGCGCCGCGAGTGGTCAGGCCTTTCCAGTACATCGAAAGGAACAGCACCGGGAAATTCACCGAGGCGGCAATCGCCAGCACCAGACCGGACAGGAAGGCAATGTTCTGCGATTCGAACAGCAGGCCGAGGATGATCGCCAGCACGCCGATGCACAGGGTGGCGATTCGCGACACGCGCATTTCCTGTTGCTCGCTCGCCTGGCCCTTGCGGATTACGCAGGCATACAGGTCGTGGGACACCGCCGAGGCGCCGGACAGCGCAAGGCCCGCAACCACCGCGAGGATGGTGGCGAAGGCCACCGCCGAAATGAAGCCGAGGAACAGGTTGCCGCCCACTGCCTGGGCCAGATGCACGGCGACCATGTTGCCGCCGCCGATGATCGCGCCGCTGGCGTCGCGGTAGGACGGGTCGGTACCGACCATGACGATGGCGCCGAAGCCGACGACGATCAGCAGCAGGTAGAAGTAGCCGATGAAACCGGTGGCGTAGAACACGCTTTTACGCGCTTCCTTGGCGTCGCTGACGGTGAAGAAGCGCATGAGGATATGCGGCAGACCGGCGGTGCCGAACATCATGCCCAGCCCAAGGGAAATCGCGTCGATCGGGTTGGACAGCAGGCCACCGGGCGCCATGATCGCGGTGCCCTTGGCATGCACTTCGGTGGCGCCGGCGAACATCGCTTCGGTGCTGAAACCGAAATGCTTGAGCACCATGAACGCCATGAAGCTGGTGCCGAACAGCAGCATCACCGCCTTGATGATCTGCACCCAGGTGGTGGCGAGCATGCCGCCGAAAGTCACGTAGAACACCATCAATACGCCGACCAGCATCACCGCGTAGAGGTAGTCGATGCCGAACAGCAACTCGATCAGCTTGCCGGCGCCGACCATCTGCGCCACCAGGTACATCAACGCCACGGTGAGGGTGCCGAAGGCCGAGGTCAGGCGTACCGGCGTCTGTTCCAGGCGATAGGAAACCACGTCGGCGAAGGTGTATTTGCCCAGGTTGCGCAGGCGCTCGGCGATCAGGAACAGGATGATCGGCCAGCCGGCCAATACGCCCAGGGCGTAGAGCAGGCCGTCATAACCGTTGAGGAACATCATTGCGGAGATGCCGAGGAACGAGGCGGCGGAGATCATGTCGCCGGCAATCGCCAGGCCGTTCTGAAAGCCGGTCATGCCACCGCCGGCGGTATAGAAGTCGCTGGCCGAACGGGTGCGCATGGCGGCCCAGCGGGTCACGCCCAGGGTGAACAGGACGAACACCAGGAACATGCCGATGGCGTTCCAGTTCAGCGGGCGCGCGGCGCCTTCGGCGGCAACCGCAAGATCGGTGACCACGGCCAGCGGCAGCAGGAACAGTGCAAGAAGGCGACTCATCGGGCGCACTCCTGCTTGAGTTTGTCGTTCAGCGGGTCGATCACGTTGTTGGCGCGATAGACGTAGAAACCGGTCAATGCAAAAGCCAGTACCACTATCACCACACCCACCAGCATGCCCACGGTGGTCACGCCACCGCTCAGGGACTGGCCGAGGGTGGCCGGAGAGAACGCCACCAACAGGACAAAACCGAAATAGATCACCAGCATGATCAGCGACAGCGACCAGTAGAGCTTCTGTTTGCGGCGCACCAGCTGGATGAAGTCGGGGTGCTGGTGGATGAGTTCTATGTCTTGTGGGGTCATGGCACGCTCTCTTGTTTTTGTTGTGGGATGTAGCGGTTGTAGGAGCGAGGCTTGCCCGCGAAGGCGGTATGTCAGGCAGCATCAATGTTGAATGTGCTGGCCTCTTCGCGGGCAAGCCTCGCTCCTACAGGTAAAGCGCGGTCCCCTGTAGGAGCGAGCTTGCTCGCGATGGAGGACGGGACACCGCGGGGTGTCAGGCTGCCAGCGTTATCGTTGGCGACCATCGCGAGCGTGCTCGCTCCTACAGGGGGATCGAGTCAGAGCTGATCGAAATCCAGCACAACCTTGTCGCTGATCGGGAACGCCTGGCACGACAGGACGTAGCCGGCGGCGACTTCGTAGTCTTCCAGGGCGTGGTTGCTGTCCATTTCCACTTCGCCTTCGATGACCTTGCACTTGCAGGTCGAGCACACGCCCGCCTTGCAGGAGTAGGGCAGTTCGGCGCCCTGGGCGTTGCCGGCGTCGAGGATGCTCTGGCTGTTGCGCGGCAGGTCGAAGGCCAGGGCGCGGCCGTCGCTGATCACGGTGATCTGGCTGACCGCCGAATCGATCTGGCGGGCGGCCTCACGGGCTTCGCGTTTCTGCTGGCTGCCGGCGACGGCGAACAGCTCGAAATGAATGCGATCCGACGCCATACCCTTGGCCTTGAGGCTGTCACGCACGGTCTCGGTCATTTCCTGCGGGCCGCAGATGAACGCGGCATCGAGGGCTTTCACGTCGAGCCAGCGGGTGAACAACTGCTCGCATTTCTCGGCGTTGATCCGGCCGTTGTACAGGTCCACGTCCTGCTGCTCGCGGCTGAACACGAAGATCAGGTTCAGGCGTTGCAGGTAGCGGTTTTTCAGATCTTCCAGCTGTTCGCGAAACAGCGCGCCGGAGCTGGAACGGTTGCCGTACAGCAGGGTGACGCGGCTGTGGGGCTCGGTTTCCAGGGTGGTCTTGATGATCGACAGGATCGGCGTGATGCCGCTGCCAGCCGCGACGGCCAGGTAGTTGCCGTGGCGAGCCGGGTCCAGTTCGACGCTGAAATGCCCGGCCGGTGGCATGACTTCCAAGGTATGCCCGGCTTTCAGTTGTTCGTTGGCAAAGGCGGAGAAACGCCCGCCGGCCACGCGTTTCACGGCGATACGCAGTTCACCGTCGTTGACGCCGGTGCAGATCGAATACGAGCGACGCACTTCTTCGCCGTCCATCTGCGTGCGCATTACCAGGTGCTGGCCCTGGGTGAAGTGGAAGCTGTCCTGCAAATCCTGCGGAATCTCGAAGGCGATGGACACCGCGTCACGGGTCTCGGTGCGCACGTCCTTGATGGTCAGGCTGTGAAATTTACTCATTCTTGTTCTCCAGCTGGGACGGCCGATCGCCGCTCAGATGCACTTGAAATAGTCGAACGGTTCCCGGCAGTCGACGCAGCGATACAGCGCCTTGCACGCGGTGGAACCGAACTCGCTGAGCACCTCGGTGTGCGTGCTGCCGCATTGCGGGCAGGCGATCACCTGGCTTTCACCGAGCAGGCTGCGTTTGCTGGTGCTGCCCTCGGGCGGCGCGATGCCGTAGGCGCGCAGGCGCTCACGGCCGCTGTCGCTGATCCAGTCGGTGGTCCAGGCCGGGGTCAGGCGACGCTCCAGTTGCGGCGCTCTGAAACCCGCGAGTTCCAGCGCATCGCGGATATCGCTTTCGATCACTTCTGTAGCGGGGCAGCCGGAGTAGGTCGGCGTGACCACCACGTGCAAGTGACCGGCCTGCCAGTCCAGATCGCGCACGATCCCAAGGTCGACGACGCTGACCACCGGCACTTCCGGGTCCATGACTTCGCGCAGGATCGCCCATGCGGATGCCAGGTCGGTCGGTTGAGCCGGCCGGGCGCCGAGGTCGCTGGCGATCAGATCACCAGGTTGCATCGGGGTACGCTCGTGGCAGGAACTGCATTTCAGCCAGCAGGATCCCCAGGTGTTCGGTATGCAGGCCCTTGCGTGCGTTCAGGTAGAAGTAGCTCGCAGCCGCCGGGACGGGCAGGGTGGCGCTGGCGAAAATCGCCTCGACCTTGGCCTGCCATGCAGCACCGACCGTGGCGATATCCGGAGTGATACCGGCGGCGCACAGACGCTGTTCGCTGTCATCGGCGGCGAGCAGTTCCACGGTGAAACGCCAGACTTCCGGGATGGCCGCGAGCATGCGCTTGTGGCTTTCTTCGGTGCCGTCACCCAGACGCTCGACCCATTCGCCGGAGCGGCGCAGGTGATAGGTGACTTCCTTCACGGCCTTGGCGGCGATCCCGGCGATGCGCTCATCGCTCGACTGGGTCAGGCCGGTGAGCACTTGCAGGTGCCAGGCGTCGTACAGGAACTGCTTGAGGATGGTCACCGCATAGTCGCCGTTGGGTTGTTCCACCAGCAGCAGGTTGCGGTAGGCGCGCTCGTCGCGGCGGAACGCCAGGTGATCGGCGTCGCGACCATCGTCCAGCAGTTCGGCGGCGTATTCGAGCCAGTTGCGGGCCTGGCCGACGAGGTCGAGGCCGACGTTCATCAGCGCCAGCTCTTCTTCCAGGGCCGGGGCCTTGCCGCACCACTGGCACAGGCGCTGGCCCTGGATCAGGGCGCTGTCGCCCAGGCGCAGCAGGTATTCGATCAGATCGGTCTTGTTATTCATGGTCGACCTCACATGTGCCCGACTTCGGCCGGCAGCTCGTAGAAGCTGGCGTGGCGGTAGACCTTGTCGTCCGACGGGTCGAACAGCGGGTCTTTTTCATCCGGCGAGGACGCGGTGATCAGCGCCGACGGCACGACCCACAGGCTCACGCCTTCACTGCGACGGGTGTAGAGCTCGCGCGCGTTTTCGATGGCCATGGTGGTGTCGGCGGCATGCACGCTGCCCACGTGCTTGTGGTTAAGGCCGTGCTTGCTGCGCACGAAGACTTCGAAGAGGGTCCACTCGGACATTTCAGTTACTCCACATCAGGTGGCCGGATCAGGCGGCGTTCTTGTTTTGTTTTTTGCGGGCGTGGGCGACAGCGGCTTCGCGTACCCAGGCACCGTCTTCAATCGCCTTGCGGCGGGTGGCGACGCGTTCGGTGTTGCACGGGCCGTTGCCCTTGAGCACTTCGTAGAATTCGTCCCACTGGATTTCGCCGAAGTCGTAGTGGCCGCGCTCGGCGTTCCACTTCAGGTCCGGGTCAGGGCAGGTGCAGCCCAACAGTTCCAGTTGCGGGATGGTCTGGTCGATGAAGCGCTGGCGCAGTTCGTCGTTGCTCTGGCGCTTGATCTTCCAGGCCATGGATTGCGCGCTGTTCGGCGAGTGTTCGTCGCTCGGGCCGAACATCATCAGCGACGGCCACCACAGACGGTTGATCGCGTCCTGGACCATGTCCTTCTGCGCCTGGGTACCGTGACGCATCATGGTCAGGAGGATTTCGTAGCCCTGGCGCTGGTGGAAGCTCTCTTCCTTGCAGATACGGATCATCGCTCGCGAGTACGGGCCGTAGGAGGTGCGCTGCAGCACCACCTGGTTGACGATCGCCGCCCCATCCACCAGCCAGCCCACCGCGCCCATGTCGGCCCAGTTCAGCGTCGGGTAGTTGAAAATGCTCGAATACTTGGCTTTGCCGGTGTGCAGCTTGTCGATTTCTGTATCGCGATCGGCGCCCAGGGTTTCCATGGCACTGTACAGGTACAGGCCGTGACCAGCTTCGTCCTGGATCTTGGCCATCAGTTGCAGCTTGCGCTTGAGGGTCGGCGCGCGGGTCACCCAGTTGCCTTCGGGCAGCATGCCGACGATTTCGGAGTGAGCGTGCTGGGAAATCTGCCGAATCAGGGTCTGACGGTAGGCATCTGGCATCCAGTTCTTGGCTTCGATTTTGATTTCTGAATCGATTTTTTCCTGGAAGGCGCGTTCCTGTTCGGACATTTCCGACAGTTCCTTGATGCGCTTGACTCCGGTTTCTACAAGCTGTGCGTACATTTCGGTCTCCGGCCTCTTTTTTGTTCAGGGGCATTTCGAGGGCATGGAGAACTTTATAAGCGATACAGAAATTAATATCAAACAGAAAATATCGTGTCGTATGTGTTTTTGTATCGCTTCAGACGTACGGAAGGAAGGTAATTGGGGGTTGTGGACAGGGTGATGGCACCTCAGTAGCATCCGCGACTAATGGATTTTTACCTCCAAAGCGCCAGCCGGCGGCCCTCTCAAGGAATCGAAATGTACGAATTCACCCATGGCGACATGAAGGTCGCGTTCACTGTGTTGAGCGGTGAGGTGGTGGGCAGCGAAAAGCTGAGCGAAACGCGGGTCACCACGACGGGCGGGGGCAGGAATGCCGACGGCGATGCGCGGCCGGTCAGGGTCAGCTCGGAGTCGATCATCAACCACGAGTTCTGGATTCGTACGCCGGACGGCATCGAGCACGATGTGAAACTGCGCGGGGTGGATGTGCCGTTGCGCGAAGGTCAGCAGGTTTCGTTGTTCAGTGCCCAGCGCAAGGACGGCAAAGCGCCGGTCCCCGTCCTGCTGCAGAACCACTCGGCGGCCAAGCGCTGGCTGGTACGTGACGCTGCGGCGTTGAACATGGAATTGGGGTTGGTGGACTTCAAGTGGAGTTCGTTGTGGATTGCCTTTGCGCTGTTGATTGGTGTGGGCATCGCTTCCCCTGGATTGGGTTTCATCGCGTTTGTCGTCTTCATCTTTTATCAGTGCTACCAGGCCTCGAAGCGTAAGAGGCTGCTGTTCAGCGATTTGAATGCCTTTCTCGAAAAGCTGGGCACCCAGAAAGCCGATCGGGTGCAAGCGCAGGCCAATCCGTTTGAAAGCATGCTTCAGGCTTCGGGGATTGAGTTGTCCGACACCCAGGTCCAGTCGATTTCGTTGCAGTTCGAGTTGCCGGTCGAGGTGCAGGTTTCAGCCCCGGAACAACAAGCCCCAGCCGAAGCGCCAAGCCCTGTGCTGGACAGCAATGCGGTGCTAAGAGCGCTGTCGCGCAAGTCCTGATTTTTCACCTGCCCACTACATCACCTCTGTAGGAGCGAGGCTTGCCCGCGATGGTCACAAGAACACCGCTGGGTGCCAGACAGCCAGCGTCATCGTTGACGACCATCGCGAGCAAGCTGGCTCCTACAGGGCTCCGCGCCAATCACAAACCCCGCATCCACCCAAAAAACCGTAGGAGCGAGGCTTGCCCGCGAAGGCGTCAGGTCAGGCGACATTGATGTTGAAT
>NZ_JBSVXG010000220.1:0-9323 GCF_054070595.1 Pseudomonas sp. SDO55104_S430
AACCGCCGACATTCTGCTTGTAAGGCAGACGCTCTCCCAGCTGAGCTAATCACCCGTTTGCATCTCCGAGGCCGCGAAATTTACGCAGGTAGCGAACCTAAGTCAATAGCAGGATTGAAGTTTTTCTAAAAAAGACAAAAACAAGTCATTCCGGCCAGGGCGTATGCCATCGCGAGCAGGCTCGCTCCCACAGAGGACCGCGATTCTTCAGAGAACATGCTTTCCAATGTGGAGCCTGCTCGCGATGGCGACGGCACATACAACACCAGAGCGAATTACTCGCTGTAAATCATCTTCTTGGACATGCCACCGTCCACCACAAATTCCTGCCCAGTGACGAACCCGGCATTCTTCGACAGCAGCCACGCCACCATCGACGCGACATCCTCCACCGTCCCTACCCTGCCCGCCGGATGCTGGGCGTGATCAGCATCGGTTAGCGGCTCGGCACGACGCACCGAGGGATCGCGAGTATCGATCCAGCCCGGGCTAACGGCATTCACGCGAATCTCCGGCCCCAAGCTAATGGCCAGCGCGTGAGTCAGGGCCAGCAGGCCGCCCTTGCTCGCAGCATACGCCTCGGTGTCAGGCTCCGACTGCATCGCGCGGGTCGAGGCCAGGTTGACGATCGCCCCGCTGTGGGCGCGCAGGTAGGGCGCACAGTGCTTGGCCAACAGCATCGGCCCGCTGAGATTGACCGCCAGCACCCGATTCCAGTAATCCAGATCGAGGCTTTCCAGGGTGATGTTGTGCGGATCGGCCACGGCCGCGTTGCACACCAGCGCATCCAGGCGCCCGAACTGACCGAGCACTTCTGCTACGCCCAACGCCACCTGCCCTTCGTTCGCGACGTCCATGGCGATGAACCAGGCGTTCTCGCCCAGCACCTTCGCCACTTTCGAACCCCGTGCCCGATCCAGGTCCGTCAACACGACCTGCCAGCCTTCGCTGATCAGCCATGCGGCGATGCCCAGACCGATGCCCCGCGCAGCGCCGGTGACCAGCGCTACGCGTCCATTGGAGCCGCTCGACGCAGACAGCTCGATCACAATGCCGCCAGGCCGCGCGACAGGTCGGCTTGCAGATCCGCCACGTCTTCCAGGCCCACCGCGATACGGATCAGGCTGTCACGAATGCCCGCTGCTTCACGTTCTTGCGGCGCCAGACGGCCGTGGGAGGTGGTGCTCGGGTGGGTGATGGTGGTCTTGCTGTCGCCCAGGTTAGCGGTGATCGAAATCAGTCGGGTTGCGTCGATGAAGCGCCAGGCACCCTCTTTGCCGCCCTTGACCTCGAAGCTCACCACCGCGCCGAAACCTTTCTGCTGACGCAGGGCCAGTTCGTGCTGCGGATGGCTCTTGAGACCGGCGTAGTGAACCTTCTCGATGCCGTCCTGCTGCTCCAGCCACTCGGCCAGCTCCTGGGCGTTGGCGCAGTGGGCCTTCATCCGCAGGTTCAGAGTTTCCAGGCCCTTGAGGAAGATCCAGGCGTTGAACGGGCTCAAGGTCGGACCGGCGGTCCGCAGGAAGCCGACCACTTCTTTCATCTGCTCGCTGCGACCGGCAACCACACCGCCCATGCAACGACCCTGGCCGTCGATGAACTTGGTGGCCGAGTGCACGACGATGTCCGCGCCCAGCTTCAGCGGCTGCTGCAGCGCCGGGGTGCAGAAGCAGTTGTCGACCACCAGCATTGCGCCCTTGGCGTGGGCGATTTTCGAAAGCTCGGCGATGTCCACCAGCTCGGCCAGCGGGTTGGAGGGCGATTCGACGAACAGCAGCTTGGTGTTCGGCTTGATCGCCGCGTCCCAGCCGGACAAGTCCGCCAGAGCCACGTAATCGACTTCCACGCCAAAACGCTTGAAGTACTTCTCGAACAGGCTGATGGTCGAGCCGAACACGCTGCGCGAGACCAATACGTGGTCGCCGGCGCTGCACAGGCTCATCACCACCGCCATGATTGCCGCCATGCCGGTGGCCGTGGCCACCGCTTGCTCGGCACCTTCCAGCGCGGCGATACGTTCTTCGAACGCCCGCACGGTCGGGTTGGTGTAGCGCGAATAGACGTTGCCCGGCACTTCACCGGCAAAACGCGCGGCCGCGTCGCCAGCGGTGCGGAATACGTAACTTGAGGTGAAGAACATCGGATCACCGTGTTCGCCTTCCGGCGTACGGTGCTGACCGGCACGTACGGCCAGGGTATCGAACGCTACACCTTCGAGGTCGCTGTCCAACCGACCCGCATCCCATTCCTGACTCATGCTGTGACTCCTTGCCTTGTTCTTTGGAGATAGATACAAAACCGGCCCCTCAGGGCCGGTAGTTACTCAGTTGTTGTACAGATCGATGATCGCGCTGACCGCCTGGGTCTTGACCTTCGAGGCATCGTTACGCGCCTGTTCGATCTTGTTCAGGTAAGCCTCGTCGACGTCGCCGGTCACGTACTGGCCGTCGAACACCGCGCAATCGAACTTGTCGATCTTGATCTTGCCGCCGCCGACCGCTTCGATCAAGTCAGGCAGATCCTGATAGACCAGCCAGTCGGCGCCGATCAGGTCGGCCACGTCCTGGGTCGAACGGTTGTGCGCGATCAGTTCGTGGGCGCTCGGCATGTCGATGCCGTAGACGTTCGGGAAGCGCACGGCAGGTGCCGCGGAGCAGAAGTAGACGTTCTTCGCGCCGGCTTCACGGGCCATCTGGATGATCTGCTTGCAGGTGGTGCCGCGAACGATGGAGTCGTCCACCAGCATCACGTTCTTGCCGCGGAATTCCAGTTCGATCGCGTTGAGCTTCTGGCGTACGGATTTTTTCCGTGCGGCCTGGCCCGGCATGATGAAGGTACGGCCGATGTAGCGGTTCTTCACAAAGCCTTCGCGGAATTTCACGCCCAGGTGGTTCGCCAGCTCCAGGGCCGCGGTGCGGCTGGTGTCCGGGATCGGGATGACCACATCGATGTCGTGATCAGGACGCTCGCGCTGGATCTTCTCGGCGAGCTTCTCGCCCATGCGCAGACGGGCCTTGTACACCGACACGCCGTCGATGATCGAGTCCGGACGCGCCAGGTAGACGTGTTCGAAGATGCACGGGGTCAGGGACGGGTTGGTCGCGCACTGACGGGTGTGCAGCTTGCCGTCTTCAGTGATGTAGACCGCTTCGCCCGGAGCCAGGTCGCGAATCAGGGTGAAGCCGAGCACGTCCAGGGAAACGCTTTCGGACGCGATCATGTACTCGACGCCTTCGTCGGTGTGACGCTGGCCGAACACGATCGGGCGGATGCCGTGCGGGTCGCGGAAGCCGACGATGCCGTAGCCGGTGATCATCGCAACGACCGCGTAGCCACCGACGCAGCGGTTGTGCACGTCGGTCACGGCGGCGAAGACGTCTTCTTCGGTTGGCTGCAACTTGCCGCGCTGGGCCAGTTCGTGGGCGAACACGTTGAGCAGCACTTCCGAGTCGGAACTGGTGTTGACGTGGCGCAAATCGGATTCGTAAATCTCCTTGGCCAACTGTTCAACGTTGGTCAGGTTGCCGTTGTGCGCCAGGGTGATGCCGTAAGGCGAGTTGACGTAAAACGGTTGAGCTTCGGCCGAAGTCGAGCTGCCCGCGGTCGGGTAGCGCACATGGCCGATGCCCATGTGGCCGACCAGGCGCTGCATGTGACGCTGCTGGAACACGTCACGCACCAGGCCGTTGTCCTTGCGCAGGAATAACCGGCCATCATGGCTGGTCACGATACCGGCAGCGTCCTGGCCGCGGTGCTGGAGGACGGTTAGCGCGTCATACAGCGCCTGATTGACGTTCGACTTACCGACGATACCGACGATGCCACACATGCGACGCAACCCCTACTTAATGGATCTGAACTGAACAACACTCACTGAGGCGTTTTGACCGTCGGCAAGAGTTGCTCCTTGAACGGAATATCAGCGGGTACGCTGATTCCGCTGGCAAGCCACTGACTGCTCCACCCGAGGATCAGGTTTTTGGACCAGTCTGCGACCAATAGAAACTTTGGAACGAGCTGGGATTGAATCCACCACTCGTCATGCTGGACCGGCCCCAGGCTCAAGAGCCCGACCGCCACGACCACCAGCAAGCCGCCACGCGCGGCGCCGAAGGCCATGCCGAGGAATCGATCGGTCCCGGATAGCCCGGTGACGCGTACCAATTCGCCGATCAGATAATTGATCATTGCGCCTACCACGAGGGTGGCGACAAACATGATGGCACAGCCCGCGATCACGCGGGCCGAAGGTGTCTGGATATAACCGCCGAGGTACTCGGACAATGAGCCACCGAACATCCAGGCTACGACTCCTGCGATGATCCAGGTCACCAGCGACAGTGCTTCTTTGACGAAGCCGCGGCTCAGACTGATCAATGCGGAGATGGCGACGATTGCAACGATCGCCCAGTCAACCCAGGTAAATGGCACAGTGCAGCCTACAGACGGATAAGGCGGCGCATTTTAGCAGAGCCCATGCTGATCGGTAAGCTGCGATTGTCAGTGCATTTCAAATCGTTGCGATAGATTTAGCCACGCTCTGGCTGAAAGCGCACCACAAAACCCTTGAGATTCTGCTGGCGGTTGAGCAAGTCACGCAGACGATCGGCCTCGGCACGCTCGATCAGCGGCCCCACGAACACCCGGTTCTTGCCGTCGGCAGAACGGATGTAGGCGTTGTAACCCTGGCTGCGCAGGGTTTTCTGCAGCTTTTCCGCACTTTCGCGATTGGACAGGCTGGCCAGTTGCACCGACCAGCTGACCGACAGGCCATTGGCGTCGACGCGGCTTTGCGTGGTGTCCGGTTTGCCCGGCGCTGCGGTGATGGGCTGGGAAGGTGCTGTCGCAGGCTTGGCAGCCAGTGCAGGGACAGGTGCCGGAGCAGGCGGTGGCGTGACCGGTTTGGCGACAGGTGCCGGGGCCGGTGTGGGAACCGGGGTCGTAGGCACGACCGGCGCAGCCGGAACGTCCTGAGCGATGTCTTCATCGCTCGGAACCGGTTCCTGAGGCAGGGCTTGCGGCTCAGGCACCACCACGGGCTGAACCTGCACCTGCGCCATGGCAGGCGCCTGCGGCGCAGCCGGGGCTTCGACCGTCACGTGACGCTGTTCATCCTGACGGGAAAACAGCATCGGCAGGAAAATCACCGCCAGCGCCACCAGGACCAGAGCGCCGACCATACGCTGTTTGTAGGCTTTATCCAGCAATGCCATTTGCCGCTTCCTCCGTGGAGCGCCGGGCCAGCCAATCCAGGGCCTCGGCGACACAATAAAATGATCCGAACAACAGAATCTCGTCGTCGCTCGTCGCCTGTGCGCACTGCCCTTCCAGGGCGGCGGCCACGCTGTCGTAGGACGTTACCGAAGCACCACGCTTGTCCAGCGCCTCGTGCAACTCGACCACCGGTCGCGCCCGTGGCGAATCCAGCGGTGCAACGGCCCAGTGCTCGACACTAGCACTCAACTCATCGATTACACCATCCAGATCCTTGTCCGCCAGCAATCCGAACACCGCCAGACGCTTGCCTGCCGGTGGGCGACTGGCCAGACGCCGGGCCAGATACTGCGCCGCATGGGGGTTATGGCCCACGTCCAGCAGCAGATTCAGGCGCTTGCCCTGCCAATCGAACTGACGGCGATCGAGACGTCCGACCACCTTCGTCGCCTGCAAGGCCTGGATGATCTGCGCTTCGACCCAAGGCAGCCCGAGCAGACGGTAAGCCTGCAACGCCAGCGCGGCGTTTTCCATCGGCAGGTCGAGCAACGGCAAATCGCGCAGCTCGACCACCTGGCCCTGGACGTCGACACCGCGCCATTGCCAGTTGTGATCGGTGATACCGAGATCGAAATCGCGCCCACGCAGGAAAAACGGGCAATTGAGCTCGCGCGTTTTATCCAGCAGGGGTTGCGGAGGGTTCAGGTCGCCACAGAGCGCAGGCGCGCCCTGACGGAAGATGCCGGCTTTCTCGAAGGCCACGGATTCACGGGTATTGCCCAGGTAAT
Organism: Pseudomonas sp. SDO55104_S430; assembly: GCF_054070595.1. NCBI lineage: Bacteria > Pseudomonadati > Pseudomonadota > Gammaproteobacteria > Pseudomonadales > Pseudomonadaceae > Pseudomonas > Pseudomonas sp. SDO55104_S430. The sequence continues at coordinate 6,003 of NZ_JBSVXG010000220.1, forward strand.
CCGCATGATCGACGCCAATGCTGGTGACCAGGGCCATGTCGGCGTCGACCACGTTGACGGTATCCAGACGCCCGCCCAGACCGACTTCCAGCACCACGGCATCGAGTCCGGACTGCTGAAACAGCCAGAACGCCGCCAGGGTGCCCATTTCGAAATAAGTCAGGGAAGTGTCGCCGCGCCCCGCCTCCACCGCAGCGAAGGCCTGGCACAGCTCGGCGTCGGAAGCTTCGACGCCGTTGACCTGCACCCGCTCGTTGTAGCGCAGCAGGTGCGGAGAATTGTAGACACCGACTTTCAGGCCCTGCGCGCGCAGCAGCGATGCCACGAACGCGCAGGTAGAGCCCTTGCCGTTGGTGCCGGTGACCGTGATCACCCTTGGCGCCGGCTTGCCCAGTCCCATGCGGGACGCTACCTGTTGCGAGCGCTCAAGGCCCATGTCGATGGCCGAAGGGTGCAACTGCTCAAGGTAGGCGAGCCACTCGCCAAGGGTACGTTGGGTCATAGGTTGGCAGGCACCGGTGGAACGACGATTTTCTCGATTGGCGCAGCGACGAACTTCGGCGTAGGCAGGCCCATCATTTGCGCCAGCAGATTGCCTAGACGCGGACGCAGTTCCTGACGATCAATGATCAGGTCGATCGCACCGTGCTCCAGCAGGAACTCGCTGCGCTGGAAGCCTTCCGGCAGTTTTTCGCGCACGGTCTGCTCGATTACGCGCGGGCCGGCAAAGCCGATCAGGGCTTTCGGCTCGCCGACGATCACGTCGCCCAGCATCGCCAGACTGGCGGAAACACCGCCGTAGACCGGGTCGGTCAGCACGGAGATGAACGGAATGCCTTCTTCACGCAGACGCGCCAGCACCGCGGAGGTCTTGGCCATTTGCATCAAGGAGATCAGCGCTTCCTGCATCCGCGCACCACCGGAGGCGGAGAAGCAGACCATCGGGCAGCGCTTTTCCAGCGCGTAGTTGGCAGCGCGCACGAAGCGCTCGCCGACGATGGCGCCCATCGAGCCACCCATGAAGGAGAATTCGAAGGCCGAGACCACGATCGGCATGCCCAGCAAGGTGCCGCTCATGGAAACCAGAGCGTCTTTTTCGCCGGTCTGCTTCTGCGCACCGGTCAGACGATCCTTGTACTTTTTGCCGTCACGGAATTTCAGACGGTCAACCGGCTCCAGGTCCGCACCCAGTTCGGTACGGCCTTCGGCGTCGAGGAAAATGTCGATACGGGCGCGGGCGCCGATACGCATGTGGTGGTTGCACTTGGGGCAAACGTCCAGGGTCTTTTCCAGCTCCGGACGGTACAGCACAGCCTCGCAGGACGGGCATTTGTGCCAAAGACCTTCAGGCACCGAGCTCTTCTTGACCTCGGAACGCATGATCGAAGGGATCAGTTTGTCTACTAACCAGTTGCTCATGCTTTCTTTCTCCAGTACCGGCGGCCCGAACGCTCTTGTTCGCAGCCCCGCGTATGCCCTTAGCTAAATTCATGTGTGCGGCGATGATCGATGAGTTGCCGGATCAGGGAACGTGACCTGCGTACAACCCAAAAAACTCTCAGCCATGCCTGCTTTGTGCAAGTGCTGTTATGGACGGCGGCAGACTGCCAGCCGTCACATCAACCACGTACCGCTTTGATGAATGCCCGAATCTTTTCGGGATCCTTGATACCTTTGCTCGCCTCTACCCCGCCACTGACATCCACTGCGTAAGGCTTGACCCGCGCCACCGCCTCGGCGACGTTCTGTGGAGTCAGGCCACCGGCCAGGATAATCGGCTTGTTCAAACCCTGAGGTATCAGAGACCAGTCGAACGCTTCACCGGTTCCACCGGGAACCCCCTCGACATACGCATCGAGCAGGATACCGCTCGCACTCGGATAAGCCTCGCAGGCCGCGGCGATGTCGTCACCGGCCTTGACCCGCAATGCCTTGATGTACGGACGATGCCAGCTTTCGCACTCCTCCAGGCTTTCATCGCCGTGGAACTGCAGCAGGTCCAGCGGTACGGCGTCGAGGATCTCCCCCAACTCACTACGACTGGCATTAACGAACAAACCCACGGTGGTGACGAAGGGCGGCAGCGCATTGATGATCGTGCGCGCCTGCTGGAACGTCACAGCCCGTGGGCTCTTGGCGTAAAACACAAACCCGATTGCATCGGTCCCGGCTTCGACGGCCGCCAACGCATCCTCTATGCGGGTAATCCCGCAAATTTTGCTGCGAACGGCTGACATGTCGAGAAAACCTCACGGTAAATCCGAGAAAGTCCCGGATGGTAACAAAAGCGCTGGAGGGCGTCAGCCGTCAAGTTCGGAGAAACCGGTGAGGAAGTGCGGCCCAATGAAACGCTCGGGCAACTCGAACTCATCCCGGTATTCGACCTGCACCAGATACAGGCCGAATGGATGTGCCGTGACCCCGCCGGAACGACGGATACGACTGTCCAGCACCTCTTTCATCCACTCCACCGGACGCTCGCCCGACCCGATGGTCATGAGTACACCGGCAATGTTACGCACCATGTGGTGCAGGAAGGCGCTGGCACGAATATCCAGCACGATCATCTTGCCGTGACGCGTGACGCGCAGGTGGTGCAGCTCCTTGATCGGCGACTTGGCCTGGCACTGGCCGGCACGGAAAGCGCTGAAATCATGGGTACCCACCAGGTATTGCGCGGCCTCGGCCATGCGCTCGACGTCCAGTGGACGGTGGTTCCAGGTGATTTCTTCGTTCAGGTGCGCCGGGCGGATCTGATCGTTGTAGATCACATAGCGATAGCGTCGGGCGATGGCCTTGAAGCGCGCATGAAAATGCGCCGGCATGACCTTGGCCCAGCTGACGCTGACGTCGTGGGGCAAGTTGATGTTGGCGCCCATCACCCAGGCTTTCATTGAGCGCTCGACCGTAGTATCGAAGTGCACCACTTGCCCGCAGGCGTGCACGCCGGCATCGGTACGCCCGGCGCACAAAAGCGATACCGGCGAGTCGGCGACTTTGGACAGGGCGTTTTCGAGAGTTTCCTGCACGGTGAGCACACCGGACGCCTGGCGCTGCCAGCCGCGATAGCGCGAGCCCTTGTATTCAACGCCCAGCGCGATCCGGTAAAAGCCCTCGGCGGCCATTTCGGCTTCCGGGTTATCTATATTTGCCAAGGAGTGACAGCCTGCTGATGTACGCAAAGGCGGGCATTATAAGGCCGTGGGGCGGGGATGCCAGTGGCGCGTAATGCTGCTGGAGGTTTGTGGTGGATATCAGGGCCTCTTCGCGGGCAAGCCTCGCTCCCACAGGGTTTTGTGTCGATCATAAATCCATGTAAAC